>NZ_RZSW01000052.1:0-18684 GCF_003997375.1 Mesorhizobium sp. M5C.F.Ca.IN.020.29.1.1
AGGTGCTGGTTTCCTTCGTCACGATCATCTTCACCTGGCTCATCGCCTTTCCGATCGGCATGTACTCCGCCACGCATCAATACAGCTGGGGCGACTACGGCCTGACTTTCTTCGGCCTTCTCGGCATTGCGATTCCGAACTTCATGCTGGCGCTGATCCTGATGTATTTCGCCAACATCTGGTTCGGCACATCCATCGGCCATCTCATGGACCAGCAATATCTCGGCGAGCCGATGAGCTGGGCCAAGGCGAAGTCGATCCTCGCCCATCTCTGGATTCCGGTCTTGATCATCGGCACCGGGGGCACGGCAAGCATGATCAGGCGGCTGCGCGCCAATCTTCTCGACGAGCTACACAAGCAATATGTCGTGACCGCGCGCGCCAAAGGACTTCATCCGTTCAAGGCGCTGGTCAAATATCCGCTGCGCATGGCCCTCAATTTCTTCATTTCCGACATCGGCTCTATCCTGCCGGCCATCATTTCCGGCGCCGAAATCACGGCGATCGTGCTGTCTTTGGAAACGACCGGGCCGATGCTGATCAAGGCGCTGCAAAGCCAGGACATGTATCTGGCAGGGTCGTTCCTGATGTTTCTCGCCTTCCTGACCGTCATCGGTGTCCTGATTTCCGACCTGGCGCTGGCGCTGCTTGATCCACGAATTCGTTTGCAGGGCGGCAGCACCAAATGAACACGCTTTCGCCGCTGCCCGCTCCAGGTGCTCCACTGCAACACTACGTTTCCATCGCGCCCATTGACCTGCAGTCGGTCGAGGCGATGACGCCGGAGCAGTCGAAGGTCTTTCAGGCGTCGCAGTTGCGGCTGATGTGGTGGAAATTCCGAAAGCACCGGCTTGCCGTCATATCCGGCATATTCCTGGCAGCGCTTTATTTCGGGATACTGATCTGCGAGTTCCTGGCGCCCTACGATCTGCACACACGCAACATGGACTACATCTACTCGCCGCCGCAGCGGGTGCACCTGTTCCACAACGGCCAGTTCGTTGGGCCGTTCGTCTATGGCCGCCAGATGACGCTGGATATGGACACGCTCAAGCGGAACTACATCGAGAAACAGGATGATGTTCAGCGGATCCGTTTCTTCTGCAAGGGCGACAGTTACCGGTTCTGGGGCCTGATCGAAGGTGACAGGCATTTTGTCTGCCCTGCCGAAAACGGCCAGCTCTTTCTGGCCGGCACTGACAGGCTGGGGCGCGATGTGCTCTCGCGCATCATCTATGGCGCACGCATTTCACTGACAATCGGCCTCGTCGGCATCAGTTTCAGCTTCCTGCTCGGCATTGTGATCGGCGGACTGGCCGGCTATCACGGCGGTATCTTCGACCTGATCGTTCAACGGATAATCGAAGTTCTGCAATCGATCCCCAGCATTCCGCTATGGCTGGCTCTGGCGGCGATCATGCCGGTAACCTGGAGTCCGATCCTGATCTATTTCGGCATCACCGTCATTCTCGGGCTGCTCGACTGGACCGGACTGGCGCGGGCCGTGCGTTCAAAGCTTCTAGCCTTGCGCGAGGAGGATTACGTTCTGGCCGCGCAATTGATGGGCGCCAAAAGCAGCCGCATTATCGGGCGGCATCTCATTCCCGGCTTCATGTCGCATCTGATCGCGACGGCGACGATCTCCATACCCGGCATGATCCTGGGCGAGACGGCGCTGAGCTTCCTCGGGCTCGGCCTGAGGGCGCCGATAACCAGCTGGGGCATCCTGCTCACCGAGGCGCGCAGCGTCAGCGTCATCGCGTTCTATCCATGGCTGCTTTTGCCGATGCTCCCCGTCATTCTCGTCATCTTGGCGTTCAACTTCCTCGGCGACGGGCTGCGGGACGCCGCAGACCCCTACAAGTGAGATCGCTATTCCGCCGCCAACTCCACCCGGTATGATCCTTGTCGGCAGCCTGTTCGGTTATTGCAGTGTTCATCGTTCGCTTCTATATGTTGCGAGACGCGATAGGGGTTTAACACGTCGCCCTCGGGTTTCACCCGTGAACCGTTCTGGTCGGGGGCATTGCCGATCTCTTGAGCTGGTTTCAGGACACACAAACGCATATGACTCGTCTCGAGAATTTCATCAGCAGGATGACCGCACAGCGCGACATTCTCGATCAAGTTTGCCCCGAGGTGGCGAAGATGGAAGGGCTGGTGCTCGAGCTCGGCCTCGGCAATGGCCGGACGTTCCATCATCTGCGCGAGCGCCTGCCCGGACGCCGGATCGTGGTGTTCGACCGCGAACTTGGCGCACACGCCAGCTCAATTCCCGAAGCTGAAAACCTCGTGCTCGGCGAAATACGCGAGACGGCGATCAGGTTCATTGGCATCGACGCGGCTCTTGTTCATGCCGACATCGGCACCGGCTATGACGATCGCGATGCAGTGACCTCTACCTGGCTTCCCGATCTGATCGCGCGCCTGCTTCGCGTGGGTGGCATAGCGGTCAGCGGCACGCCGCTCGATCACCCCCTGTTGCAACGCCTCCCGCCACCGCCTTCGGTTCCCGCCGATCGTTATTTTGTCTGCAGGCGCGTGTGAGGGGCCGAGACGACCCAAATCTTCGGGGGCCAAATCTTCAGGGGATCGTATACACTGCGATCTCCCGCTCAATGCCGCGCAGCGAGACCTCGTGGGGCACGGGCGTCAGCGCGTTCCTGTGCAACAGATCGGCGGTGAGATTGTCGTCGACCACCGCACGAGTGGCGAAGATCGCCTGTGCGTTGGCAAGGTTCTGGACCCGCGAAGCAATGTTGACCGTCTGGCCGAAATAGTCCTGCCGCTCGTTCATAGACACCGCGATGCAGGGGCCGGCATGGACTCCGATCTTGAGCAGCAGATCCTCGCGCCCGCTCTTGTCGTTGAGCGCACGCATGGCATCGCGCATCCTGAGGGCCGCAGCAATCGCACGATCAGGCGTCGCGAAGGTCGCCATCACCGCATCACCGATCGTCTTCACCACCGCGCCTGCCTCCGCCGCGACGATCTCGTGCAGAACCTGGAAATGGACGCGCACGAGATCGAAGGCTGAAAGGTCGCCCACCCGCTCGTAAAGCTCGGTCGATCCGCGCAGGTCGGTGAACAGGAAGGTCAGGCTGGTGATCTTCAGGCGCTGGTCGATGTCGAGTGTATCCGTGCGATAGAGGTCGCGGAACGTCTGGTTGGTGAGCAGGCGCTTGGCCGTCAGGAACGGCCGGCGTTTGCCCAGGAAATCATGCAATACCTGGCCGGCGATGAAGACCGTCGGCAGCACGCGGGTGTCGGTCCTGTTTTCCAGCGAAATGCGCAACGGGCCGGGTTGCATCTCCAGCGTCTGGTTCTGGACATGGTCGCGGTCGAAGACCAAAGAGAGGCTTCGGCGCTCTTTTGTTGGTTCGCCCTTCCCGTCGATGAACTGCGCTGAATGGGTGACCGGCTCGAAGACGATGATGAATTCCGACGGAAGCTGTATGGGCAGAACCGCCTTTTCACCGGGGGCAAGCTCGATATCCTCCAGCGAGAACGCTTCCATCTTTTTCGCGAAATCCTCTTCCGGCAGATCGACGCCGGACGCCCAGTAGATCTGGCGGAAATATTCCACAACCGGCAGTTCGTGCGGATTGTGTGCGGCAATCCTGCGCACGCGGGGACTGACCGTGAATGTCACCTCGACCATCTCGTCAAGGGTCGGCGAATAGCCCTCGGAGCACAGCGCGCAGGTGTATTCGTCCTTCTGCAGGGTTTTCAGCGTGGCGTTGGTGTCGAGCACGCCGCCACAGCCGGGGCACAGAACATTCCAGGAAATGTCGAAGATGCCCACCCGCGCTGCATGGAGAAAGGCGCTTATGGCGCGTTCCTCGTCGAGGCCATGCTTGCTGGCGAAGGCTGGCGCATTGATGCGGCAAAGTTCGCGGTCCTTGCCATCCGCGATGGTTCGCTTGATCGCGTCGATTGCCTGTGGATCGACATCGGTCGATTGCCGAAGAAGCGAGAACAGATCCTGAGATTCGTTCATCGTGCAGGCTCCGGAAAATGCGCCCTCGAGGCGTCTTGGCCGGACCAGGTCTTTGGTCCGAGTGCTCCATCTTACTTCGAAACGGACCGTACGGCCATTCGAATGGCCAAGCCTGGTGACAGTTCAATTTCCATTCGGCGGATTTTCACCGGCCGCAAGCGGCACTATGATGGTCCATGGCGCCATTCATCGTTGGGGCTTTCTCCCATGCCGACATCCAACAACCCGCCATTTCCCGCGGCCCTGCGCCTTTTCTCTGGGTGGTCATCATCGTCCTGATCGTGGGCGCCGGCCTGTTTTTCGCGCCTGTGCTGGTCAAGCCGCGCTGCCCTTGGGCCGTCACGCCGTCAATGCCCGCTTCCTCGGCGGCTTCTACACCGCCGAAATGGTCGTGATGGCGGCGCTGCTGGTCTGGAATCGCTGGTCGCCCGGCAGGCTCGTGCTCGTCATGGCCTTCATACCGTCATCGTGTCGGTGGCTTCGTTCATCAATCTCGGCTATTTCGACTTCGGGCGCAAAGCGCCCTGGCTCTGGTTTTTGGTCTATCTTGCTTCGGTCGCGGTATCCGGGCTGTTCCTGTGGCGGGCCAGGGCCCGTCCTTCTGCAAAAGGCGTGACCTTGAATTGCATGGCAAGGCTACATGCCGGTGGAATCGGCGATCCTTGGGCTCTATGGCGTCCGCCTGTTGCTGTCTCCCCTGACATTCGGCAGCATCTGGCCATGGCCGATCGATGCCTTCCACGCTCAGGTCTACAGCGCAATCTTCCTCGCCGGTGCGGGCGGCATATATCTCGTCTGGAGAAGCGCGCCGCGCGAGGAACTGCTGGTGCTCGGCTTGGCGTAGTCCCTGATTGGCCTGCTTGCCATCCTTGGCATCGTCATCACCGACGCTGCGGTGCACCGAATCGACTGGACGGCGAGCTGGCTCACCCTTTTCGGCTGGATCGGCGTCAGCGGCGTCTTCAAACTCTACGCCGCCTCCCGGTATTTTAGCTCGCAATCGGCATCATAGGTTGCTGAGACGGCTGGATTTTCAGGTGACGTCCGGTGCATCGTGCCGGGTCGATTGCCATCGCCGGAAAACGCCATGACCAGCACGACCTCGCCATCCTCCGAGAAAATCCGGCCGCAGCTCCGGTCCGTCCGGCCAAGCGATGCGGAGGCGCTTTGCGCTATCTTCAACATGCCGGGCTTCCGCTGGGGCACGCTGAGGATGCCCTTCGAGATGGTGGAGCAGGTGGAGCGGCGCATCGCCAAGTCCGGCCAGGAAACCACTTGGATCGTTGCCGAGTTGGACGGCAAGGTCGTCGGCCATGGCAGGCTGGTCGTGCAGAGTTCACCGCGCCGTTCGCATATCGGCGAGATCAATATCGGCCTTGACGATGCGTTTGTCGGCAAGGGTATCGGCTCTGCCATACTTGGCGCGCTGCTTGACGTGGCCGACAACTGGCGCGCCCTGAAGCGGGTCGAATTGACCGTCTTTGCCGACAACGAACCGGCCGTCCGTCTCTACACAAGTCACGGCTTCGAGGTCGAAGGCCGGCATGTGAAGGCCGGTTTTACCGATGGGCAGTACCACGACCTCCTGAGCATGGCCCGGCTTCGGTTCTGAGAGCCGCTGTTTGGCCTTAACTGTTTAGCCAATCTAACAATTCGTGCCGAGTCGGCGACAGCGATTGCTCAAGGAGAACTCCGTTGGATACGGTCAATTTCGTCTCACACCATCTTGATCGAGTTGACAATCTAGTGTGGGCTATGTGTGGGCCGGCCGCAAGTCTGGTCTCCCTTGGCGTTTGCACCGCAAGCGGCTAGACGGGACCAATGACCGCCGTCTTTGACCCAACCACTACGCCTCCGGTGGAAATTCTGGCTGTGCTGTCGCTGCTCTGCCCGGAAGTCGCACGTGACATCGAGCAGAACTGGAATGCACCGGTTTCCGATTACGCCCGCCATCTGTGGCGGCCGGTGGCAAGGCCTGCATCGAGCCCGGCGATCGCTGCCCGCTCGATCCTGCGCGAAGTCCTGCATCAGCGCCTTGGTGCGATCATGCAGCCTGAAGAGATCGGCAAGGCCCTCGACGAGTTCGAGCACAGACCGGTGATTCAGTCCGGCCTGCACTGCCTGCTTCTGATGGACCGGACCACCTTCGATGCCCTCCTGCTTGCCTGGCTCGGCGCGGTCGAAAACGGGCTGTCGGCCTTCTTCGGCTTCATGGGAACGACGATGACCATGGAGACAATTGGCCGGGAGGGGCCGGGATGGCTCGATGTCGGAGACGACAAGATCAACCTGTTTGGCATGGGGCGCCACAAACTGTGCCGCAAAAGCGCCTGCGTGGCCGGTCCCGTCACCCTCAACAAGCGCGCGCTCGAAGCGGTGGGCGACGAAACGGATGCCAGCCGCTGGCTGGGCACACTGCTTGCCAGCCAGGACAAGGTTTTTGGAACCGCCGCCGATGCGCTGACAACCCTCAACGAGGATCTGGTCGCCGATTGGGATCGTTCCGGCATGGCTCTGCCGGTTTTCATCGACGATCGGCTCGCCGCGGCTGCCATGGCGCGGCATCTAGAATACGACGGCAGCCTTGTTTCCAGGCTGCTCATTGAGCCCGCAAGGCGCCAGCGTCTCGAACGTGCCTTGCAAGAGGCCGCATCGAGCCCATTTGGCAGATTCCTGCCTAATGCCACGGCCTATTTCTGGGGCATCCGCGAGGAGCGTGTGCGAAAGCTCGTCCTCGAGAACGGGCACCTGATCGAACCTGACAGGCCGCATGGTCTTTCCATCCCGTTCGAGCGGCCGCATCTCAAGCAGGCGCTGCTGGACGGCGTGCTGCTGCCGAACTTGTTCCTGATGTTCCTCGTCCTTGCCATATTGCCGCGCGTGCGGGTTGTGGGCGGCCTGAGACAGATTGGCTATGTAGCGCTTTTCCACTCGATCCTGCTGGCTGTGCTGGACGAAAGCGCGCCGGAAGAGCGCGATTTGGCTGCGGAGCTGCAGGTTCGGGAAAATGCCTGGGGCATGCGGGTCATCGATGAAAAGATCTCGGTCCGCGAGCAGCTTGCCGGCCTGCCGGAAGGGGCGCTCTTCCCGAACCTGCTCCGGCAATACCGTTTGCGGACATTTGCCGAGACGACCGACGACCTGAAACTGGTTCGCGAAAACGCCCGATGGCGCAAGATCGGCCAGGCAGAGATCAAGGCGACCTGAGCCTCACTTCAGGCCTTATTTCAGGTTGATTTTCTAGAGCGGTTCACGTTTCACGGAAACGCAGAACCGCTCTATCTCTTTGTTTGACGCAATTCCAGACGAAAACGGTACGCACTTTCCCTGGAATTGCTCTAGCGCAGCCGCAAGCGACGGCGATCTATCGGTGAGCCTCTGGCGTCTGATCCGGCCGCATAGGCCACACCTGTCATTGCACGACACCGGCCTTGCGGAGCCCATACCATACCATTCTGAACCTCAACGGCGCAGCGCACGGCGTCTACCACACTGCGGAACTCTACCAGCGTCCCATCCCCAGTGCGTTTGATCACCCGCCCGTGGTGCACTGCGATGGTCGGATCGATCAGGTCGCTGCGCAGTGCCCGCAACCTCGCCAAAGTACGATCTTCGTCCGCGCTCGCGAGCCGGCTGTATCCGACCACATCTGCAGCCAGGATTGCGACTAGCTTACGATTCTCGCTCATGGGTCCGTGTCCTCATCTCCACAATAGCAGGAAGACGGAGGGTAAGAGGGAACTTTCGCAAACGACGGCCACGCAGCCGCCCGAATCGGCAACGCTCTGCCACCGGACCCACGCGGATCGCTCGATGCCCATTTGCGCTGCCGCTTGCCGGTCGACGGCTATCGGTGCATCCTTGTTAATAGCCTGCCGTGAAGTGCGTGGCGAGATCACGGCGTCACGGCCCCTAGTGAGGTCTTGTTCGATGGACTGCTCGGGCTGCGGTTTCGAGGTTGAGGGCGGTTACGCCTTCTGTCCGAGGTGTGGCAGGCGCCAGCCCGTGCCATGCGTCAGTTGCGGCTACCCCTGCGCACCTGATTTCGAGTTCTGTCCGAAATGTGGGGCAAGCGTCGGTGCGCCCGCAAAAGCCGTTGAACGGCCTGCTCCGACGCCAAACCGGACCATTGTGCCGCCTTCTCGAACTCCGTCGCTGCTTCCGAACATCGAAAGCGAAGATGGGCTGCATCCCGTCTCCGAGGCCGATCGACGGACGGTAACCGTCCTGTTCGCAGACCTTTGCGGCTTCACGACGCTCAGCGAGCAGCTCGACCCCGAGGTCATGCAAGCGCTGCAGAACCAACTGTTCAAGGAATTGACGGCGGCCGTGCGAAACTTTGGTGGTTTCGTCGACAAATTCATCGGCGATGCACTGCTCGCTTTGTTCGGTGCGCCGGTCGCGCATGAGGACGATCCGGAACGTGCGCTTCGCGCCGCTCTCGACATGATCGCCCGGACGGCGCGGCTCGGCGAAAGCACCCCCCACTCCGGCTCGCCTCTGTTACTCCACTTCGGCATAAACACTGGTCCGGTCGTTACTGGCGGATTGGGCATCGGCACCGCCAAATCCTATTCGGTGACCGGCGACACAGTGAATACGGCGCAACGCCTGCAATCGCTGGCCGCACCGGGTGAGGTGCTGGTAGGCGAGCTCACTCACAGGCTGACCCGGCATGCCTTCTCCTACGAATCGCTCGGTGATGTCGTGTTTCGCGGCAAGGCTGGCAGTGTGCTCGTCCATCGACTGGATGCACCGCTCGCGACCCCGCGTGCAGCGCGTGGGCTTGAGGCGCTCGGCCTCAGTGCGCCGATAATAGGTCGTGGTGCGGAGCTCAATAGAATGATGGCGAGCCTTGACCAGGCGTGCAGCGGCTCGGCCCAACTTGTCCGCCTCGTCGGAGAAGCCGGTATCGGGAAATCGCGGCTGGTGAAGGAGTTCGTCGCCCGCGTCAGCGACGAGGATCGTTTTCGCAACGTCGCCGTGCGGCTGGCCACGTGCTCACCGCTGGGCGAACAATCATTTGGCGCCTTGGGCGCAGTGGTGCGCAGCGCTGCCGGGATGATGCAAAACGACAGTGGGGACGAAGTGCGGGGGAAGCTCGCAGGCTTGCTTACCGATCTCGGCCTGCAGAGCGAGGAGGCGAAGCGACTGATGCCTTTGCTCTACCATGTGCTCGGCCTTGGCGACCCCGATGCCACCTTGCAGCATGTCGAGCCCGAGCAGCTGCGGCGGCAAATTCTCTACGCAGTCCGCACAATCATCGAACGGCGGCTTGCGCTGTCGCCGCTGTTGATTGTCGTCGAAGACCTGCACTGGGCCGACGCCGTGTCGCTCGAGGCACTACGTTTCGTGATGGACAGGTTGGAACGCACGCGGTTGATGTTGCTGGTCACGCATCGTCCGGCGCGGGACAACGGCCAGCTCGACTCAAGTCGGGTCAGTCACACAGCGCTCAGGCTTTCGCCGCTCAACAATGATGACGGACGCAGCCTGCTGGCGGCGCTTTTCGGCGAGAGCTGGGTAAACTCCGCAGGAGGGCTTCTCGACCAGATCCTTGAGCGCGCGGGCGGCAACCCCCTTTTTGTAGAGGAGATCGTCCGCGGCCTTGTCGATCGCGGTGTACTGATGCGCGAGGGCCAGCGATGGCGGACTGTGGCAGGCGAATTCGCAACCGGCATCCCCGCCACTATCCAGGCAATGTTGCTTGCTCGCGTCGACCGGCTGCCCCAAGAGGTGCGCCGGCTGGCCCAGGAAGCCGCGGTAATCGGCCCGCGCTTCGATGCCACACTTCTGAAAGCCGTGACAGCCGACCCCGGCCGGCTAGAAGCCGGCTGCGAACTGCTTTGCGATGCGGAAATCATCGAGGAAGTTGCCGGATCAGGCTCGGTCTCGTCGCAAAGCTACCGCTTTACGCAAACATTGCTGCAGGACGTGATCTACCAGAATATGCTCCTAAAACGCCGGACCGAGATCCACGGGCGGGTCGGTGCTGCCTTGGAGCAAGTGTGCGGCGACAAGCCGGAACGGCTCGAGGATTTGACCGTGCTCGGTCATCATTTCGCACAGAGCGCCGAGCGGGAGAGGGGCGCGCATTATCTGCAGGCGGCGGGCGATCGCGCTCGCATGATATACGCCAACGACGACGCCCTTCGTTTCTACGAGCGAGCCCTGACTGCGTTGGGCGCGATCGGGCAAACACCGCTCAAACTGGCAATTGCAGAGCGCATTGCCGATTTGAGCGGCCCGATAGGCCGCCGCGAGATCGCGCACCACCACTACGAGACGGTGTTGCAGGCATACCGCGAGTCAGCCAATCGTGTGGCATCGGCGCGAGTTTTGCGTAAGATCGGTCGGCTGCTCTGGGACGTCGGCAAGCGGGACAACGCAGAATCCCGCTATGCTGAAGCGGCAGCGCTTCTCGATGGAGCGGATGCCCCGATCGAGCAGGCGCATCTCTGGCAAGAACGTGGCCGACAGGCGTTCCGTAGCGGAGATCACGCTCTCGCGGCAAAATGGGCAGACGCGGCGCTGGATTGCGTACGCTCTCTGACAACGGAGCATGTCTCCGAGGTAGGGTGTGATGCCACTCTTGTGACCGCCGAGGCACTTAATACCAAGGCTGTTGCGTTGGCTCGCCTCGGGCGAAACCGTGAAGCCGTGCGTCAGGTTGAGCATAGCATAGAATTAGCCGAAGCCGCCGGTCTACTGGCCGCGGCCTGCCGCGGCTACACCAATCTCGGCGTGCTTTACACGACCATCGATCCGGCACAGGCAATGGAGGTCTGTCGGCGCGGTCTTGAAGTGGCGCGCCATATTGGTGACTTGGGTTTCCAAGCGCGCCTCCTCGCCAATCTGGCGGTCGCTTGTTGTACTTTCACGGATCGCTGTCCAACGGAGGGCGTGCCTGCTGCCGAGAAGGCCATCGAGATCGACCGGGCGCTCGACCAGCGCGAGCACCTGCCGGTGCCGTTGATCGTGCTTGCGCAGATCCACCAGTGCCACGGCCGTCCGGAACTGGCGGTCGGCTTGTTCCACGAAGCACTGGACGTAGCCCGCGAAACGGGCGAGCCCCAACTGCTGTTTCCGTGCTATGATGGTCTGGCAACGCTTAATCTCGACCTCGACAATCTGGCCGAGGCCGAACGCTACTTTTCCCTGGCGCAGGGTATATGCGCCCAGCACGGGCTCGACCCGGAAGCGCTTGTGGTGCTGCCTTTTCTCGATTAGCCGGGTTGGAGGTTGGAAATGTCCGCGCGTAGCGACTTGGTACCGCTTCAACCGGGCGACCGTGCGCCGAACGTGGTACTCGACGCCATTACCAAGGAAGGCAAAATCGCGCTTGACGACTTTCGAGGACAAAGACCGGTGCTGGTCGGCCTGTTTCGAGGTCTGCATTGTGCGTTTTGCCGGCGCCATATCGCCGCCCAGGCGCGGCTTGATCCGGAGCTGCGCGAAAAGGGCGTGGAGAGCCTGACGGTGGTCAACACGCCGATCGAACGGGCGCGTCTCTATTTCCGTTACCACCCGATGCCGAATCTGCTTGCGGCCTCCGACCCTGAACGCGCTTCACATCGTGCTTTTGGACTGCCCAATCTCGAATTCACCGAAAACGAGACCAACTGGCCGTACAAAGTCTCGATGGCAGCGGTAAAGGATATGCGGGTCGACATACCAAGCGAGTTGCCCGGTCCGATGGATCCTATTGCGGCCGGCGAGATCCTCGACAAGAGGGACCATTACGAACTGACCGAAGCCGACGAGCAGATGATGGCAACGGGACACGGACAACTGGTCGGTCAGTTCCTGCTGGACCGGCAGGGGATCGTCCGCTGGAGCTTCACGGAGGTTCCAGAGGGTGGGCGATACATGTTTGGGGCGCCAAACCCGCAGGAGCTGATGTCAGCGGTGTCCCAAGTCGCCCAATAGGGCTTGCGAACGGGGAAAACGGGCGGGACACTGACAAGTTCACCGTTTCATCCCAGCACGGCCTCGACCCTGGCAACAAAGTCATCGAGCGAGCGATCCCCGCGAATCTCGATGCGCGGAAGGTCGATGGGATCGCAATCGAGGTCCGCCGGGCCGTGTCTGCCGCCGAAGCCGATCCGATAGCCGCACTCCCTGGCCAGCCTGCCAAGCCGTCGGTCGGTGACAGAAAAGGGTGCCGCGAACGCCGTGGTTAGCCGACCGGTCCACCGTTCGATGAACATACGAGAGCGAAGCAGCTCGCTGGCCAAGTCAGAGCTCGACAGACCATCTATCGCGCGATGCGTCGCCAGATGGCTTCCGAAGAATGCACCTTCGGCAGCGAGGCGTCGCACCGTCCCGGCGTCCATAAGCTGCGTTGGCGGACCGCTGTCGGCGTCCCACAGTGCACTTTCACCCACCAGGTCCGTCACCAGGAACACTTCCGCGGTCAGGTCGTTCGCGCGCAAGATCGGCCAGGCATGGTCGGCAAAGTTCTGGAAGCCGTCATCGAAGGTGATGAGCACTGGGCGGCCAACGAAAGGTTGACGGTTGGCGATGAACCATTCCAGCTGCTCGGACCTAATCGCGTGAAAGCCATTGGCGCGCAGCCATGACATCTGGCTGTGGAATGCGGCGGGCGTGAGCCGAAAACGGGCGAGCGCGGCCGGACCTTCATCGGAGACGCTATGATACATGAGGACAGGGATACGCTGCCGCCGCTCGCTACGCGCAACGTCGCGGCGCAAGGCCCGCGCCCCGCCCCAGACGATATTTCGCGCGACCCCGATTTCAAGGCGCGCGCGGATTGGCACTTGATCAACCATCGGTTCCGTCGCCACGTCGCCCGGTGACAGGCGGCGGAAGCGGTCTATGCGATAGAGCTCGGTCTGGATCGATTGATCGAGGACGAGGCCTTCGGTCCCTGCCAGCGTCTCTGAGATCGCTTGTGCACCGAATGTGTTCCAGTCGAAGCCGGTCCTTTCAACATTGTCACGTAACACGAATGCGTGTGCGTTGATGAAACTGCCGCCAGGCGCCAATGCCTCAACGATTTTTTTGGCGATGCGCCGCAACTCGGCGAGATCATCCAGATAGTAGAGCACTTCCGAACAGACGATCAGGTCCATCTCACCCGGCAGCGTGTCCGCGCAAAAATCCAGTACGCCGAACTCAACATTCGGCTGATCGCTGCATCGCGCGCGCGCTCGCCCGATCGCTACGGCGGAAATGTCAGTTGCGGTCAAATGGCCCACTCGCGGCGCCAGCTTCCGCGTGAAGTGCCCCTCCGCGCAGGCGAGCTCAAGCGCCCGTCCGATCGGACCGGCAGGCAGAATTTCGAGCTGCCGCTCATATTTTTCCTGCTCATAAGACGAACCGTAGTTCCAGGGATCCTCGATCGCGAAACGGCGATTCCAGAACGACGTGCGATCATTGTCGTGCCCATCCGCGGCCGATGCACGGCGTGGCGATGCAAGCGGCTCTGTAGCTTCGGCGCTCGACCGAACCAGCCCCCGCGCTTCCGCGGCCAACCGCGCGAGTTTGCCGAAGTGGCTGTCCCGATCGGACCGGCGTCCCGCGATGGACAACAATGCCTCGGCTGCAAACATGTTTGACTTGTCGGCACCGGCGCCCTGCTGCGGGGCATGTACAGGAGATCGCCTCGCAACTCGCGCGGCACTGTGTATAAGCCGCTCAGGGGGCACGAAATTCCGGATCAATTCAATCCAATGGCGCCTTGTCACTTTCCCGAGTACGCCGAACTGCACGACAGCCTCGATCTGGCCATCCATCATCAGATAGGCATAAATTTGATCGATTCCTTCCGGCAATTCGATCGAGGTCGGATTTCGAATATCGACGCGAATTCCAAGCGTCCGCGCCAGTCTGCGCGGCGCGGCAAGATCGTCGAAGTCGAGAAGCATTTCCTCAAGCTGATACTGGACGCGGCGACCAGCGACGGGATCGTCCCAGACCTTGCCGAGTTCGGTGATCAACTCCGTGAGGGAGCCGCCGAACCTGTCCCAGCTGGCGGCCAATTGCGCTGGCACCGATAGGCTTCCTACCATAAGGCCATCGAAGGCCACCTTGGCGATGTCACGCGCCCACTTACGTCCGGCCGGGAGCGCGCGCAGGGGCTGAGGGCTGATCGAGCGGCGGCCGCTGCCGCAATCCGACGCGGCGTTCCATAACGCGAACCACGCGAGTGCTTCGGAAGCGGTGCGGCCGTCCGCCTCGATCGCTCCATTGGCGTGAGCCGACGCTGGGTGGTCGACCCGGGGGTCAGCAGAAAAGCCGCGGGCGATCACGATTTCCGCATCGGCCAGCATCTGCGTCGAATTGCGGGTGAGCGAGTTGGGGCTGGTCCGATACAAAGCGAGCGGCTCGTCGACCATCACCCAACGTTTGCCTAGACGTGCGAGGCGCTGCCACAGATCCCAGTCCTCGCAGGTGCGCAGCGACACATCGAAACCGCCCAACCCGACAATTGTCTTCCGGTCGACCAGCAGCGCGTGACTGCAAATGGCACACCGGCGGGCGAATGTCTCGAAGGGCTGGATCGCAACCTCCGTTGTGATGCTCGACGGGGTGAGTTCGCCATCGGGCATCACGCGCCGGGAACCGCAATAGGCGGCGACCGCATCGGGCGCGGCTTCAAGTGCGGCCAGCATTTTCGCAAGGAAGCTGGCGTCCACCCAATCGTCCGCATCCAGGAACATGAGCCAGCGGCCGCGCGCTGTCGAGATCCCGCTATTGCGCGCGCCGGCGGCGCTATGCGCGCAAGAGCTCAACGTCCGAAACCGGGCATCGCGCTCCACATAACCGGCGACAATCGCGGCGGTGGCGTCCGTGGAGGCGTCGTCGACGACGATCGCCTCCCAGTCCATTATTTCCTGATCGAGAAGGCAATCGAGTGCGCGCGCCAGCGTTACCTCAGCGTTGTGCGCAGGAACCACGATTGAAACCAAGGGATTATGCACCACGCCGTCTTACCCGTGCCTGGTTCGAAGGTAGAACAAGAGTCCCGAAACATAGCCGGCGATTCCTGCCAAAGGGAACGGTCCTCAGGGACGCTGCGTCCAAACAGTCTCCTGCGAACTCTTCCTGTCGTGCTACCGATGCTGGAAGCCTGGCGCAGCATTCGCATCCGTGCCGCCGAGCTTGGGCGCCAGCTGTCGCAGATGCACGTCAAAGCCAAGCATGCCGCATACTCATGTCGATCCCCGGAGTCGGCACCATGACCACAAGCTGCGGTCCCTGGCACCGTATGAGTGCAACAGCTACGGCAGACTGACGTCTTTTGCAATCGGGGGCGCCGTAAATGCAAGCCCACTGAAGCTTTGGTGTGAATGACTGCCGTTATTGGGACAATTGCTCCCCTCCTGTCGACCGAAACGCCTCGATTCCGAGGTGCATTCTCGAACAGCCATTCTCCGTGCGAAAGAAGACCTCCCGTCTACCGTTGGGCCCGCATCGGAAGCGGATCGTCGCAGTATACAGCCGGGTGCGAGACAGTATGTGCGCCGCCAGACCAGCTAATTTAGATACTTCTAATGAGTCTGCGCTACTTAATTGCACTCCAGTAGCTATAGCCGGAACATTGTATTACTCATTTCGATAGTAGATTGCGTCCAATGGTCGATTAGATTAGCCGGTCATGGCTGCTATCACAAAGAGATGCGAGAGCGACACCAATCGGAACTCGTGCATTGCTGCTAGTCGAAGAGATGTAAAAGGGACGCACGAATTGGCTTACGTCAAGAAGATTCCGGCTTGCGAGCCGGGTATTTTGCTGACATGCTTGGGTGTTTTTGAGTTTTGCACTGTAGCAGGTGTTCAAATGAAGGGGCATAAGGATGGCTAAGGAATCTTCGAATACCGCTTCTTCAGCAAATAAAGCGGACGAAAATCTGATAAGTAATGCAGACGGAAACGGGCTGGCCTTCATGGGGGTCCAGGCTCGCGAGAGCGGGGTCTCCGGCGACGCTGTAGGTGTCGACAAGATACGTGATCTGCTGTTCGGCAACCAGATGCAGGACTACGACCGCCGTTTTTCCAAGCTTGAAGAACGGTTCTTGCAGCGCTTCAAGGATGTCGAATCCGAGGCCAAGCGCAATCTTGAAATGTACGAGTCAAATGCAAAGAAGCAGGTCGAATCGCTCGCGGCGCAATTGCGGAACGAAAAAGATGCACGAGCCGAGGCCGACAAGGAGATTGACCGGAATCTTCGCGAGCAAAATCAGGCACTTGAAAAGCAGGTGCGCGCGTTGTCGGATCAATTGAGCGAGCTTGAGCGCGAAGTCGCGGACCGGATAAATCGAAGCGATCAATTGCTGCGTGAGGAAATCAAGCAAAAGAATGAAAGCATGCAGATGCTAATGGAGAAAATGTTTTCCGATCTCAGCAACGTCAAGACCGACCGAAATCTTTTGGCTGGCCTGTTTGTCGAGGTTGCAAAATGTCTAAATCAGGATCCCGTCGGCAGCAAGAGCAACTCGGAACGTAGCTGGAAAGTGAGTTGATCGGAACTTGACGTCGACCGTCGACCCAATCAGCCTTCCTCAAAGAGCAGCTTCGAACGATACAGAGATTGATCGCGAGGCTCTGGCTAATCTTTTGGTCGAAATTGCCCGGAACGTTGATCCGGACTATCGTGCGCGTCTCGACGGAGTTCCCACCGCCGATCCTCGCATGGAAACGCTGCGCCAGTTGCTGGTCGGCCGCGAAATTTCGGAGCTTTCACGAGTTACGCACCTGCTCGATGAACCTGAGCAGCTTGCGTCTGCAGTGGGGGGTGTTCTCCCCAGTGCAGCCGCACGTGCGCCTCATGCGCAACTCGGCGAGGCACTTGCGCCAGCTGTCGAGAGGGCCGTGCAACGGTCCATCCAGAAGAGCCCGCGTACGCTTACGGATATACTATACCCGGTGTTTCTGCCGGCAATTCGCAAGTCGATCGGGGAAAAGATCGATCAGACCTTTCAGTCGCTGAATGAAACTTTAAGACATATTTTTACCTGGCATGGGCTCAAGTGGAGATTTGAAGCTTGGAGAACGGGTGCAAGCTTCTCAGAAGTTGTCCTTAAGCATTCTCTTGTCTATCGCGTAGAGCATGTCTTTCTGATTAACCGCAATTCCGGGCTTTTGATAGCGCATGTAACTGCCGATAATGCAACGAGCGAAGATCCGCAACTCATTTCTTCGATGCTTAGTGCAATTCAAGATTTTGTGAAAGACTCATTTAACGAGAAAGAACAGAGCGGCCTGGACACTATCCGTTTTGGGGAGCTTCGTCTCTGGTCAGAAGTTGGACCGTTTGCGACCTTGGTTGCGGTGATCCGGGGAAATCCGCCAGAGGAATTACATGAAATATTTCGCGATGTGTTGCTTCGCATCCATGATGAATGCTCACAGGCTTTAGAGCAGTTTGATGGCGACAGTTCGCAGTTGGTCGGCGTAGAGACGCTGTTGCAGACCTGCGTTGAACTGAAGCAGGACGACTCTAACCAGGGATTTCCTTGGCTGGTGGTGGCTGCAGTCCTGCTGGTTTTGATTCCGGCAGGCGGTTGGTTCCTTCTTTCCTGGCAATCCGGGCAACGCTGGCAGGCCTATGTGTCGCGGCTGAGTACCCAGCCGGGCATCATCGTTGCCGAACAAAAGGTGCGCGATGGCCAATTCTATATTGCCGGCCTGAGAGATCCGCTTGCCGCCGACCCGCAGGCTTTGCTGTCCGGAACGCAGGTCGATCCCGCCCGCGTTCATTCGCAGTGGCAATTCTATCAGAGCCTTGAGCCGGAGTTCGTGTTGAAGCGGCTTACGGCGTCGCTGGCTCCGCCGGATTCAGTACGACTTTCGATCGTCAATGATCGCATCGTTGCCGAGGGTGAGGCTCCCGACACCTGGATAGATCGGGCACGCGCAGCGGCCCGACAGCTTTCGGCAGGCGGACCGGTATTCGACATCTCCAAGGTTCGTGATGTGAGCCCCGAAGCACGCGCGGCGGAGCACTGGCAGGCCTATGTGTCGCGACTTGAGGTCCAGCCGGGCATCATCGTTGCCGAACAAAAGGTGCACGATGGCCAATTCTATATTGCCGGCCTGAGAGACCCGCTTGCCGCCGACCCGCAGTCGCTGCTGTCCGGAACGAAGGTCGATCCCGCCCGCGTTCATTCACAGTGGCAATTCTATCAGAGCCTTGAGCCGGAGTTCGTGTTGAAGCGGCTTACGGCGTCGCTGGCTCCGCCGGATTCAGTACGATTTTCGATCGTCAATGATCGCATCGTTGCCGAGGGTGAGGCTCCCGACACCTGGATAGATCGCGCACGCGCGGCGGCCCGACAGCTTTCGGCAGGCGGACCGGTATTCGACATCTCCAGGGTTCGTGATGTGAGCCCCGAAGCACGCGCGGCGGAGCGCTGGCAGGCCTATGTGTCGCGACTGGAGACCCAGCCGGGCATCATCGTTGCCGAACAAAAGGTGCACGATGGCCAATTCTATATTGCCGGCCTGAGAGACCCGCTTGCCGCTGACCCGCAGGCTTTGCTGTCCGGAACGCAGATTGATCCTGCCCGCGTTCATTCGCAGTGGCAATTCTATCAGAGCCTTGATCCGAAGTTCGTGCTGAAGCGGCTAACCGCGTCGCTGACCCCACCGAAATCGGTTCGGCTTTCGATCGTCGAGGATCGCATCGTTGCCGAGGGTGAGGCTCCCGACACCTGGAT
>NZ_RZSW01000530.1:0-4361 GCF_003997375.1 Mesorhizobium sp. M5C.F.Ca.IN.020.29.1.1
GTCAACCCGTCGCGCTGGTGCGGACAATGCGCCCGATGCGCCGAGGGCCGCGCCAATCTCTGCGAAAACATCTATTTTATGGGCTCGGCTTCGAAAACGCCGCATATGCAGGGCGGTTTTGCCAGCGTGTTCGATGCCACGCCGGCGCAATGCGTCAAGGTTCCGCATTCTATCGCCTATCAGGCCGCGGCACTCGCCGAACCACTCGCCGTCAGCCTGCACGCGGTGGCGCGGGCCGGCGACATTGCCGGCCGCAACGTCATCCTGTTCGGCGCCGGCCCGATCGGGCTCCTGACAATGCTCGCCGCCAGGCTCAAGGGATGTGGCGAGCTCACCGTCGTCGACATAGCAGAGGCGCCACTCGCCTTCGCCAGCAAGCTTGGAGCAAACAGGACGATCGACCTGTCCAGCGGCGACGAGGAGCTCAAGGCGCTCGCGTCCCACAGGGCGATCGATGTCGCGTTCGAGATTTCAGGCACGGCAGCGGGCCTCGCGGCGGCGATCGACAGCGTTCGGCGCGGCGGCACGGTCGTTCAGGTCGGCAATCTGCCAGGTGGTCAGATCCCGGTGGCGGCCAACGCGGTGATGGCCAAGGAAATCAATCTGCACGGCACGTTTCGTTTCGACGCGGAATTCGATCAGGCGGTCGATCTCATCGTGGGGGGGGAAATAGACGTCCTGAAGCTGGTGACCGCCGAACGCCCCCTCTCCTCGGCCCACGATGCCTTTCGCCTGGCTGCCGACCGCTCGCAGAGCGTCAAGGTCGTGCTGACTGCCGACTGATGAGTTTTTCCCGGGGCCTCCCACCAGCTGTTATCAACCGTTGCAGTCTCAGCGCGCCGGCCCGGTTTCCTTCCTGTCTGCCTGCTTACGCGCCCGCGCAAACTGCAGCCCGGCGACGCCGGCGGTCGCAGCGAGCGCCAGGCCGATCGGAATGAGGCTCGAGGGCTGGTCGGCCTTTCTGAGCACCGCCACCACGTCATATCCGACATCCAGCCCGATGCGCTTGGCGTAGGAGCCGAAATCGACATTGCTGATCATCAGCGCGTCGCCCGCTTGCGTGATTGTAAGTCCAATGCCGCGCAGGCGCTCCAGCGGCTCGCCCGGCTCCCCGAGCGGCACATTGACCGTCTTGCGTACATCTTCGCCCATGAGGTCGACACCCTCGACGACGAAATTGATGCGGCCATCCGCCGGCGTCTGCGCGACCGCCGACAGGAACTCGCTCGCCGGCAACTCCTCGTAAGGCGGCGACACCTGGTTGAGCCACCAGTCCGGCCGAAACAGCGTGAAGCAGATGAGAAGCAGGGCAGCACTTTCCCAAAGTCGACTTTTCGTCACGAACCAGTTCATTGTCGCTGCCGAAAACAGCAGGATGGCGATCAATGAGACCGTCGCCACCCAGATCGTCTGGGGCCAGGTGTCGACTCCGATCAGCAGGATCGCCGGATTGAAGATGAAGACGAACGGCAGGATCGCCGTGCGCAGCGAATAGAGCGCGCCCTGGAAGCCGGTGGCGATCGGGTCTTCCTTGGAAATCGCCGCCGCAGCGAAGGCCGCCAGCCCGACGGGCGGGGTGATGTCGGCCATGATGCCGAAGTAAAAGACGAACAGGTGGACCGCGATCAGCGGGATCGGCAGTCCGGCCTGCGCACCGAGATCGACCACCACCGGCGCCATCAGCGTCGCCACGAGGATGTAGTTTGCGGTGGTCGGAATACCCATGCCGAGCACAAGGCTGATCGCGGCGATGAGGATCAGCATAAGGATGACGTTGCCGCCGGAGATGAACTCGACGAGCTCCGTCATCATCAGGCCGAGACCGGTCAGCGTGATCGTGCCGACGACGATGCCGGCGGTGGCCGTGGCGATACCGATGCCGATCATGTTGCGGGCGCCGAGCGCCAGCCCGTCGATCAGGTCGTCCCAGGCAGCACGCACTGAGGCGGCGAGGTTTTCGTTACGGAATACCGCCATCAGCGGCTTGCGAGTGGCGACGATACCGAGGATCGACAGGGTCGCCCAGAACGCCGAGAGGCCTGGCGACATCTGCTCTACCATCAGGCACCACAGAAGCACCGCGATCGGGATGAGGAAATCGAGCCCGGTCCGCGTGACGTCCCAGGCGCGCGGCAGTTCCAGGATCGGCGCGTTCGGATCGTCAAGTGCGAGGTCCGGATAGCGCGAGGAATACCAGACCGAGGCGACGTAGAGAGCTACGCCAGCGATTGCGAGCACCGGCGGCGCAGTCCCGCCAAAGACAGCCTGGATAGCAACGATGCTGTAATAGACTATACAGACAGCGAGAATGCTGCCCGACAGTCCCAGCCCCATCCGCAGCATCCGTTCTCTTGCCGGCGTCGGACGCTGCGGGATCGTCTTCAGGTCCATCTTTATCGCTTCGAGATGTACCATGTAGAGCAGCGCGAGATAGGAGAAGACCGCCGGCAGCAGCGCGTGCATGACGATCTCCGAATAAGGAATGCCGACATATTCGACCATCAGGAAGGCGGCCGCGCCCATGACCGGCGGCATGATCTGGCCGTTGATCGAGGCTGAAGCCTCGATGGCGCCCGCCTTGACGCCGGAAAGGCCGGTGCGCTTCATCAACGGGATGGTGAAGATGCCGCCTGAGACCACGTTGGAGACGGACGAACCGGACACGACACCGTTGAGAGCCGATGAGACCACCGCGACTTTCGCCGGGCCGCCACGCAGATGGCCGAGCAGCGCGATGGAGATTTGCATCATCCAGTTGCCGGCGCCTGCCTTTTCCAGAAGCGTACCGAACAGGACGAAGAGAAAGACGAAGCTCGTCGATACGCCAAGTGCAATCCCGAAGACGCCTTCGGTGGTCAGCCATTGATGGTTGAGAAACTTATTGAGTGATGCGCCGCGATGTTGAATCACGTCCGGCATGTACTGGCCGGCAAAGGTGTAGAAGATGAAGACACATGCCACGACCACCATTGGAAGGCCGAGCGCGCGGCGCGTCGCTTCGAGGAGCAGCAGGATGCCAATTGTGCCGGTAACGAGATCGAGCGTGGTTGGCTGGCCGGGCCGTCCGGAAAGCTCGACGTAGAAGAGAAAGAGATAGGAGCCGGCAAACCCCCCGACCGCGGCCAGCACCCAGTCGAGCAGCGGCACACGATCGCGGGGCGAGGATCTCAGCGCCGGATAGGCGAGGAACGTCAAGAACAGCGCGAAGCCGAGGTGAATGGCGCGCGCTTCCGTATCATTGAGGATGCCGAAGCCGAACACGAACGGCAAAGGCGAAGCGTACCAGAGCTGGAAAAGCGACCAGCCAACTGCAACCCAAAGCAGGATTCGAGCGACTGTTCCGCTCGGATGCCGGCCACCCGTATCAGCCTCCGCGACCAGCTGTTCGAGCTCTTGGAGATCGACGCTGGCCGGTTGTGCCTTCACTTCGCTCAATGACGCCTCCTGTTGCGGATGGGTCCGGCGGGTCCGCTGGATCCGCCGGGCTGTCGTCAGATCACGAAGCCTACTTCAGCCAGCCCTTCTCCTTGAAGTATTTTTCAGCGCCCGGATGCAGTGGCGCGGAATTTCCTTCCGACACCATCTTGGCCGGATCGAGATTGGCAAAGGCCGGATGCAGCGACTTGAACTCGTCGAAATTTTCGAACACCGCCCTGGTCAGCTGATAGACGCTCTCGTCAGGAACCTTGGCCGAGGTGACCAGCGTGGCGAGCACCCCGAAAGTCTCGGTATCGTCGGGATTGTTAGCGTAGAGCGCGCCCGGGATCACCGCCTTGGCGTAGTAGGGATTTTCTGCGACCAGCTTGTCCACGACTTCTCCGGTCAACGGCACCAGCTTGGCAGCGCAGGTAGTGGTCGGATCCTGGATGTTCGCGGAGGGATGGCCGACGCCGTAGAAGAACCCGTCGATCTTGCCGTCGCAGAGCGCCGGGCCGTGCTCGTCAGCCTTCAACTCCGATGCGAGCGAAAAGTCGGCCAACGTCCAGCCCATCGCGCCGAGCAGACGTTCCATGGAAGCGCGTGTCCCGGAACCGGGATTGCCGACGTTGAAACGTTTACCCTTGAAGTCCTCGAATTTCGTCACGCCGGCATTCGGATGCGCCAGGACCGTGAACGGCTCCGGATGGATCGAGAAAACCGCACGCAGGTCGGTATGGGCGCCACCGTCCTTAAATGATTCCAGCCCCTTGTAGGCATTGTACTGGACGTCGGACTGCGCCATGCCGAAGTCGAGTTCGCCTTCCTTGATCGTGTTCACGTTGAATGCCGATCCGCCGGTTGATTCCACCGAGCAGCGGATGCCATGCGTCTTACGATCCTTGTTGAGCAGGCGGCAGATAGCGCCGCCGGCGGCATAATAG
>NZ_RZSW01000531.1:0-4353 GCF_003997375.1 Mesorhizobium sp. M5C.F.Ca.IN.020.29.1.1
CGCTTTCCCGCGCTGCGCCTGGCCGTGGCGCCCGAAGAACTGAAGTTGCGCAAGGAGATCATCACTGGCGGGTTCGAGGAGTTCCCGGTGCTCTGGTGATGCGCGGACGCCGCCGGGAATCGCGATCTTCTCCGCAATTTGCCGGCGCGCCTGGCGCGCGGCCGGTCAGATCAGCCAGCCAACAGGTAACCAAGATGGACGTGCAAGAAACCACGGCAGCATGCCGGGACGCTTTCGCCGAACTGGCGTCGCCAGCGTGCATCCACGACCCGTATCCGTTCATGCGGTGGTTGCGCGAGCACGATCCGGTGCATCGCGCGGCGTCGGGCCTCTTTTTATTGAGCCGCCACGCCGACATTTACTGGGCGCTCAAGGCCACGGGCGATGCGTTTCGAGGACCGGCGCCGGGCGAACTGGCGCGCTATTTCCCGCGTGCGGCGACCAGCCTGTCGCTCAATCTGCTGGCGTCCACGCTCGCGATGAAGGAACCACCGACGCATACGCGTCTGCGCCGGCTGATCTCGCGCGATTTCACCATGCGCCAGATCGACAACCTGCGGCCGAGTATCGCGCGCATCGTCGCAGCGCGCCTGGACGGCATGGCGCCCGCGCTGGAGCGCGGGGAGGCGGTGGACCTGCATCGGGAATTCGCGCTGGCCTTGCCCATGCTGGTCTTCGCCGAACTGTTCGGCATGCCCCAGGACGACATGTTCGGGCTCGCCGACGGCATCGGCGCCATTCTGGAAGGCCTTAGCCCGCACGCCAGCGATCCCCAGCTCGCCGCGGCGGACGCGGCCAGCGCCAGGGTGCAGGCCTACTTCGGCGACCTCATACAGCGCAAGCGCACCGATCCCCGCCACGACATCGTGTCGATGCTGGTCGGCGCACATGACGACGATGCCGACACGCTGTCGGATGCGGAGTTGATCAGCATGCTGTGGGGCATGCTGCTGGGCGGCTTCGCCACCACTGCTGCGACCATCGACCATGCGGTCCTGGCGATGCTGGCGTATCCCGAACAGCGGCACTGGCTGAAGGGAGACGCCGTGGGGGTGAAGGCATTCGTCGAAGAAGTCCTGCGCTGCGACGCGCCCGCCATGTTCAGCTCCATTCCGCGTATCGCCGTGCGCGACATCGAACTGGGCGGCGTGGTGATCCCGAAGAACGCGGATGTGCGCGTGCTGATCGCGGCCGGCAATCGCGACCCGGACGCCTTCGCCGATCCAGACCGCTTCGATCCCGCGCGGTTCTACAGCACCAGTCCTGGCATGTCGACTGACGGGAAGATCATGCTGAGCTTCGGCCACGGCATCCACTTCTGCCTCGGTGCGCAACTGGCCCGGGTGCAGTTGGCCGAGAGCCTGCCGCGGATCCAGGCGCGCTTCCCCACGCTGGCATTGGCCGAGCAGCCGACCCGGGAGCCCTCCGCGTTCCTTAGGACGTTCCGCGCGCTGTCGGTGCGGCTGCATGCGCAGGGCGCGGCTGAGATGCGCGTCGTGGTCGACCAGGATCTGTGCGGAACTACCGGGCAGTGCGTGCTGACGCTGCCGGGCACCTTTCGCCAGCGCGAACCGGACGGCGTGGCTGAACTGTGCGTGGCGACGGTCCCGCAGGCGCTGCACGCCGCCGTGCGGCTCGCGGCCAGCCAGTGCCCGGTCGCCGCCATTCGGGTCATCGAAAGCGACTCTGGCGATGGCGAGCGCGCCAGCGCCGACCCTGCGCCTTCTCCGGCGGAGGCCTGGCGGCATGCCGCGGACACGATGGGACGGTTTGAAGGCAAGGTGGCCCTGGTGACCGGCGCCGGCGCCGGCATCGGCAAGGCATGCGCCCTCGCCATCGCGCGCGAGGGCGGCAGAGTGGTTGTGGCCGACATTGATGGCTCGGCGGCCATCGCCTGCACCGCGCAGATCGCGGCCGAAGCGGGCCATGCGCTGGCCCTGGCCATGGACATTGCCGATGCGCAGGCGGTGGCAGCGCTGTTCGAGACGGCGGAGCGGCACTTCGGTGGTGTCGACCTGCTGGTGAACAACGCGAGCGCCATGCATCTGACCCCGCGCGACCACGCGATCCTCGACCTGGACCTGGCGGTCTGGGATCAGATCATGGCGACCAATCTGCGCGGCACGCTGCTCTGCTGCCGGCAGGCCATCCCACGGATGATCGCCCGCGGCGGCGGCGCGATCGTCAACATGTCGTCGTGCCAGGGGCTCAGCGGTGACACCGCGCAGACGTCCTACGCCGCGTCGAAGGCGGCGATGAACATGCTGTCGGCCTCGCTCGCCACCCAGTACGGTCACGCGCAGATCCGCTGCAACGCGGTTGCGCCGGGTCTCATCATGACCGAGCGTCTCCTCGCCGAGCTGGACGAGTGCATGCAACGGCATCTGCGCCGGCACCAGCTCCTGCCGCGCGTCGGCCGCCCCGAGGACGTGGCCGCGCTGGTGGCTTTCCTGCTCTCCGACGATGCTGCGTTCATCACTGGCCAGGTCGTGTGCATCGACGGCGGCATGCTGGCGCATGTGCCGACATACGCCGACGGTGGCAACAGCCGCGCCGCGCGGCCTGCCGGCGACATCGCCGAAGCGGCCGCGGCGCCGCGCTGCTGATGGACATGCTGCTCAACCCGCTGGACCGTCGGCACCGGCTGCGGTACGACATCCCGGTCGTGCCCGGCGCTTTCCCCCTTGTCGGGCATCTTCCCGCCATCGTCTGCGACCTGCCGCGCCTGCTGCGGCGCGCGGAACGGACGCTGGGCAGCCACTTCTGGCTGGATTTCGGCCCTGCCGGCCACCTGATGACCTGCGTGGATCTGGATGCGTTCGCACTGCTCCGGCACAAGGACGTGTCCTCGGCGCTGATGGAAGAGATCGCGCCCGAATTGCTTGGCGGAACGTTGGTCGCCCAGGACGGCGGCGCGCACCGGCAGGCGCGCGATGCGATCAAGGCGGCGTTCCTGCCCAAGGGGCTGACCCAGGCCGGCATCGGCGACCTGTTCGCGCCCATCATCCTGGCGCGGGTGCAGGCGTGGCGCGACCGCGGCGACGTAACCATCCTGCGCGAAACCGGCGACCTGACGCTCAAGCTCATCTTCAGCCTCATGGGACTCCCCGCGCACGACCTGCCGGGATGGCATCGCAAGTACCGGCAACTGCTGCAGTTGATCGTCGCGCCCCCGGTCGACCTGCCCGGACTGCCCTTGCGGCGCGGCCGCGCCGCCCGCGACTGGATCGACGCGCAGTTGCGCCAGTTCGTCCGCGACGCGCGCGCGCATGCCGCGCGAACCGGGTTGATCAACGACATGGTGAGCGCCTTCGATCGCAGCGACGATGCGCTCTCCGATGACGTCTTGGTCGCCAATATCCGCTTGCTGCTGCTTGGCGGTCACGACACCACCGCCTCGACGATGGCCTGGATGGTGATCGAGCTGGCGCGGCAGCCTGTGCTGTGGGACGCCCTGGTCGAGGAGGCGCAACGCGTGGGCGCGGTGCCGACCCGACACGCGGACCTGGCGCAGTGTCCGGTCGCCGAGGCGCTGTTCCGCGAGACGCTGCGCGTGCATCCGGCGACCACGCTCCTGCCGCGTCGCGCGCTGCAGGAATTGCAACTCGGCCAACGGCGCATTCCCGCGGGAACCCATCTGTGCATTCCGCTCCTGCATTTCTCCACCTCGGCGCTCCTGCACGAAGCCCCTGATCAGTTCCGCCTGGAGCGGTGGCTGCAACGCACGGAGCCGATCCGGCCGGTGGACATGCTGCAGTTCGGTACCGGCCCACACGTCTGCATCGGCTACCACCTGGTATGGCTGGAACTGGTGCAGTTCTGCATCGCCTTGGCGCTGACCATGCACAAGGCCGGGGTGCGGCCCCGGTTGCTGAGCGACGCCGAAAAAGGCCGGCGCTATTACCCGACCGCACATCCGTCCGTGACAATCCGCATCGGATTCTCATGAGCTGGCATCGCCCGCCCCGGGTGGCGAGGCAGCGGCGCCGGCGACGCGCGGCATTGCTGCACTCGGCGCGCGCGCTCGGTGCGACGCCGGCAACACCGCGGCGGCTCGCCGCTCGCCGTGGCCGTCTCCTGTCAGGTACAAGGACATGAACAACATGCAGACCGGTTCCACGCTACACGACGACCGAACTGGCTTTTCCGCGCTCGGCGGATTGGGCGCGCAGGCGCGCGGCGCATCCGGCAGGCTGCTGCCGGAGATCTGGATGCAGGACGGCGTTAAGCGGGTCGAACAGGCGCTGGCGCGTCTCCTCTGCGCGGAAGACGACGGTGAGACCGAGCTGATGGCGGCGATGCGCTACGCCACCTTGCATGGCGGAAAGCGCACCCGCGCCTTGCTCTGTCTGG
>NZ_RZSW01000532.1:0-4347 GCF_003997375.1 Mesorhizobium sp. M5C.F.Ca.IN.020.29.1.1
CTCTCCGGTCGGGCGCACGAACTGGGCTGGCCGGCCGAGCGCGTCGTGGTCATCGACGAGGATCTCGGCCTGTCCGGTTCCGGCAGTGTTATGCGCAGCGGGTTCGCCCGGCTGACCAGCGAGGTGGCGCTGGCCCGGGTCGGCATCGTGCTCGGCCTCGATGTCTCGCGGCTGGCGCGCAACAACGCCGACTGGCACCGGCTGATCGAGCTGGCCGGGCTGACCGATACGCTGATTGGCGATGCCGACGGCCTCTACCACCCGGCCCTGTTCAACGACAGGCTTTTGTTGGGTTTGAAAGGTGCCATGTCCGAAGCCGAACTGCATGTTCTACGCGCCCGTCTCAATGGCGGCATCAAGAACAAGGCGGCACGCGGCGAATTGCGCCGCGGCCTGCCGGTCGGCTTCGTCTGGGGCGAGGATGACGGCGAGATCCTTCTCCATCCCGACGAGGCGGTCGTAAATGTCATCCGCACCATCTTCGCCCGTTTCGCCGAACTGGGCTCGGCGCGCCGCGTCTGGCTGTGGCTGCGCGCGCACGGCATGAAGTTCCCACTGTCGCTTGGTGGGCATCATGAGCTGCGCTGGAGCGAGGCCAGCTACCACGCCGTTCATGCCGTGCTTGCCAATCCGGTCTATGCGGGCGCCTATGTCTATGGCAAGAATCGCCGAGAGACGGTGCTCGACGAAACCGGCGCGCGGTGCAAGCGGATACGCAAGCTGCCGATGGACGAGTGGCAAGTGCTGATCAAGGATCACCACCAGGGCTATATCGACTGGCCGACCTTCGAGGCCAACCAGCAACGCATGGCCGCTAACACCCACCCGCGTCCCCATGCCGAGGCCGGCGGAGGCGCTGGCGGCGCGGTGCGTGAAGGCGGCGCCCTGCTTCAGGGCATTGCCCGCTGCGGTCATTGCGGGCGGCGCCTGCGCACTCATTACCGTGGCCGCACCGCGACACCGGGCTATCATTGCGCCGGTAAGGTCATCGCCGAGGGACGCGGCGTCTATTGCCTCAATGTCGGCGGCGTGCAGATCGACTATGGCGGCAACCGCCTCGTCGCCCAGCGGGTCGAATACAATCGCAACACCAAGCGGCTCGTCGCCAGCGGCAATGTCGAGGTCGTCAACAGCGACGGCACCAAGATCTATTCGCAGCACGTCGACATCACCGACGATTTCGCCGACGGCTTCGTCAACGCGCTGCGTGTCGAAACCGTCGACAAGGCCTATTTCGCCGCCGAAAGCGCGGAACGCATGGGCGGCGTGCTGACGACGTTCCACAACGGCGTCTACACGGCCTGTGAGCCGTGCGAGGACAAACCCGACAAAGCGCCGACCTGGCGCATCAAGGCCAGAAAAATCATCTGGAACGGCGAGAAGAAGACGGTTCGCTTCGAGAATTCGAATTTCGAGTTCTTCGGCTTTCCGCTCGCCTATCTACCGGCTTTCGAGATTGCCGACCCGACCGTCAAGCGCAAGAGCGGCTTCCTGATCCCTGGCATCTCCTACAAGAGCGATCTCGGCGTCGGCGTCAAAGTCCCCTATTATTTCGCTCTCTCACCAACCTACGATCTCACCGTCACCGGGAGCGGCTACACCAAGCAGGGCTTTCTCGGCGAAGCCGAGTGGCGTCAGCGCTTCAACAACGGCCAGTACAGCCTGAAGATCGCCGGCATCCGGCAAGTAGATCCCGACGAGTTCATTGACAGCGACGGGCACAATGTCGATTCGGGAGCGGCCGGCGACCCGAACAAATTCCGCGGCATGATGGGCACCAAGGGCCAGTTCGCCATCAATCCGCGCTGGGACTTCGGCTGGGATGTCCTGCTGCAGACCGACAAGAACTTCTCGCGCACCTACGCCATCGAAGACTTCAACGACAGCGTGCATCGCTCCTCGATCTACCTGACCGGCCTCAACGGCCGCAACTATTTCGATGTGCGCGCCATGCGCTTCGAGGTCCAGGAAGAGACGCTCTCTGACGATCCGACCGCGCGCGCCGGCAAGCAGCCCTGGGTGCTGCCCTCGCTCGACTACGCCTACATCCCAGACATGGCGGTGGGCGGCGGGCAGTTATCGTTCAATGTCAACGCGCAGGCCATCAGCCGCGACAGGCTGGACAGGGTCCTTGCCGATCCGAACAACGCTGCGTCCGTGACCAGTGTACGCGGCATCGAGGGCCAGTCGGGCCGTCTCACCGCCGAAGCGGAATGGAAACGCACCTTCACCACCGATGGCGGGCTGCTGCTGACGCCGCTGCTGGCGCTGCGCGGCGACGCCGGCTATGTCAATGCCTCTTCGGGATCGCTCAATGCCATCAATCAGATGGCGTCTAATCTCGGCGTCGACGACGATATGCGATCGTCGCTCGCCCGCTTCATGGCGACCGCCGGGCTGGAAATGCGTTGGCCGGTGCTGTTCTCGTCGACCAGTTCCAGCCACATCTTCGAGCCGATGGCGCAGGTGTTCGTGCGTCCGAACGAGCAATATGTCGGCGGCCTCGCTGTTCCCAACGAGGACGCGCAGAGCTTCGTCTTTGACGCCACAACATTGTTCGAGCGCGACAAGTTCTCCGGTTACGACCGCTTGGAAGGCGGCACGCGCGCCAATGTCGGGCTGCGCTATTCCGGCGCCTATGACAATGGCTGGAGCACCAACGCGCTGTTCGGCCAATCCTACCAGCTTGACGGCCAGAACTCCTTCGCCGCGCCGGACCTGGTCAACGTCGGCGCCGATTCGGGCCTTGAGACCGCGACCTCCGATTATGTCGGTCTCGTCGGCTTCAACAGCCCCAGCGGGCTTTCCGGCTCGATCAGCGGCCGTTTCGACGAGCAGAGCTTCGAGGTTCGCCGCGCCGAGGTCAAGGCAGCCTATTCCGGCCTGCCGATTTCGTTCAGCGCCAAATACGCCTTCATCCAGGCGCAGCCGCTCTATGGCTTCACGACCGATCGTCACGAGGTCACGCTTGGCGCCTCGACGCAACTTGCAGAGAACTGGCGTGTCTTCGGTACTGGCACCTACGATCTGGAGCAAAGTGTCCTGGTCAAGGACGGGGTCGGCTTTGCCTATAGCGATTCGTGTTTCACCTACTTGATGACATTCTCGGAATCCCGCGACCTGAGCACCAAGGAAGTGTCGCAGAACATCGGTTTCAACCTGTCGTTCCGCACGCTCGGCGATTTCGGCTCGACACAAAGCTCCTTCAACGCTGTCCAGTAGCAGGCGACCGGCCAACAACAGACGGAACGGCGGCCGGCGAACGCATCGGCCCGAAAATCGGAATTGATTTTCGGAAAGCACGATGCGTAGATTCAAAGTGTTAGAGGGTATCTTGTGTGTCCAAGTGAACCCGCATCGCGTCTAACGACATCGTTTCGCCGCATAGGGCAGGCACGGATTCCAGCTCCCTCAAAATGGGATAGAATTGGGCCGGAACCGAGATAAAATTGGGATGCTTTCGATGAGGAAATACCTCTTTTCGGCAGGGTTCGCGCTGCTGGTGGCGGCAACCTCGGCCTCGATCACAGTGATTACGCCGCCGGCCTTCGCCAGCCAGATCAAATACGTCGTAAACAACGTACCGATCACGACCGGCGACATCCAGCATCGGGCTGCCTTCCTGCGCCTGCAGCGCAAGAAAGGCGACGCTGCCGAGGAAATGATCGAGCAGACGCTGCGCGTCGCCGAAGCCAGGCGTCTCGGCATCCGCATCAGCGACGCCCAGGTCGACGCTGCCTATCAGCGCTTTGCCACGACCAACAAGATGCAGCTCAAACAACTCGATGGCGTCATGGCGCAGTCCGGCGTCGGCAAGGAACATTTCAAGGAGTTCATCCGCTCCCAGATGGCCTGGAACCAGGCGCTGACCGCGCGCCATCGCTCCAAGAGCGGCGGCGCGTTGAGCGAGCAGGACGTGGTCAGGCGCATGCTCGACAATGGCGGCACCAAGCCGACCGCCATGGAGTATATGCTGCAACAGGTCATTTTCGTCGTGCCGGCGGCCGAGCGCAGCGCTACACTGTCCAAGCGCAAGCGCGAAGCCGATGCCATGCGCGCCCGCTTCAACAGCTGCAACACCTCGCGCGAATTTGCCAAGGGCCTGATCGACGTCACCGTTCGCGATCTCGGCCGGATACTGGCGCCGCAATTGCCGCCGGACTGGGCCGACCAGATCAAGGCCACCAAGGTCGGCGGCGCCACCCCCACGCGCGAGACAGACCGCGGCGTCGAGTTCATCGGCATCTGCTCGTCGCGCGAAGTGTCCGACGACAAGGCCGCCCAGATGGTGTTCCAGAGCGAAGGCTCGAGCGGCAAGGACGCCGACGAGCTCTCCAACAAGTATGT
>NZ_RZSW01000533.1:0-4342 GCF_003997375.1 Mesorhizobium sp. M5C.F.Ca.IN.020.29.1.1
CCCCTGGACCAATTGCTGTTGGGATTGCGCACGGGCCGGTTCGCAGCTAGCGCATGACCCCGAACCGAAGGTCAGCGCAGCAAAAATCGATTCCGATTTCGGAATGGATCATGCGCGGATCAAAAGTGCTACAGCGTCTTTTGCGCGTCCAAGAGGACGCGCGGCGCTGTAGTCCTCACGCCGGCAGCACGGAGTTCACCATGGAAGACCGCATTCGTATCCGTTCGGAAGAAGTTCTTTCCGATGATTGGGCAGTCCTGAAAAAGACCGTCCTCGATTATCGCCGGCGCGACGGGAAATGGGAGACGCAGATCCGCCAGACCTACGATCGCGGCGACGGGGCGGTGATCCTGCCTTACGACCCCGAGCGCTCGACGGTTCTGCTCGTTCGGCAGTTCCGCTACGCGGCCTACGTCACCGGCCACCGCGAGCCGCTGATCGAGGCCTGCGCCGGCCTGCTCGATGAACACGATCCCGAAACCTGCATCCGCAAGGAGGCGGAAGAGGAGCTCGGCTACCACCTGAAGGACGTTGATCGGCTGTTTTCGCCCTTTATGAGCCCTGGCAGCGTGACCGAGCGGCTCTGGTTCTTCGTCGCGCGCTATTCGCCGACCGACCGCATCTCGGACGGCGGCGGCGCGCCGGAAGAAGGCGAAGACATCGAGGTTCTGGAGATGCCGCTCGATGAAGCTCTGGCCGGCATCGCCGACGGCCGCATCATCGACGCCAAGACGATCATCCTGATCCAGCATCTGAAGCTGAACCCGATCCGGGCTTGATCTGCCGGAACCTGGACGCCGCCGAGGAGCGCCGTCGGTGTGCTGGTGCGGACGACGGGAATCGAACCCGTACGATCAGAGATCGAGGGATTTTAAGTCCCTTGCGTCTACCAATTCCGCCACGTCCGCGCCCTTTTCGTTTCAACTACTTAGGCGATTTCGTCAATCGGCGTTGTGCAGTCCGAAAATTGTGTTGTGCAAAACTGCGTTCCCCTTTTCATTCGCCGGAGCCCGTTTTTGCCATACTTTCTGGTCCATGCTCGCAGCGTCCAACCTCTTTCTCGACATGCTTGGTATGGTGCTCGCCCAAGCGCGTAGAGCGGCCCCCAGCGCGTCGGCGCCTCGTCCCGGCGTCATTGCCCACGCGCCGAATGGCGGCGGCATAGGTGACGCGCAGCCCGTGCAGTGTGCAGCCTTAATCTCCAATTGGGATTAGCTACGCGGGGTTCCAATGGGGGAGGGCTGCATGGTTCGGATGATCGGTTGATTGCTGATCTCCGCATTCGCTGCCAGCCATTTTTGAACGAACTCGACCTCGGCATTGTTGATGGTTCCATCCGCGGCCAAGCCGCGTGCGAGCCCTCATCGCGTTTGTGGAAGCTTAGGCGCTCAAAGCACTACCGCACGTGCGTCAGTCTTGCTTCCGCTTCCACAAATCCGAAGTCGATGCGTATGCGAACGATGCTGACCAAGTGATCAGGACGAGTCCGTTGAGACCTTCCAAGGCAGCAACGATCCGCATCGGCCCAGTGGCATAGACTTCGCCAAAGCCGATGGTCGTGTAACAGGTGATCGAGAAATAGAAGAAATCCGCTGCGCTCCCGGAAAACAAGCCTGCGAGAGCTCCAAGGTCTCGATGCTGGTGCATCCAGGCATAGGCGACCGCGAAAAGACAGATCCCCACCACGTGAGCAATGATCGCTGCGATAACCAAGAGCAGCAGATCAACCCGCATCGGAAGTGAAAAACGACGCCTCATCGCTCCGGCGATATTCAGCACCTCATAGTGCATCAGAACCGTTACCAGTGCGAGACCTGCAGATATGGCGAACGCGATGACCAATTGCGGTACCTTCAAGTAGGCTTCAGATGCTCAACGCCTATCACCGCGCGAGCGGTTCGAACAGCTTGTCGCGACGTACGAGCCCGATGCTGCCCGCCGCCTTCATCGAGGCTATCGACGACATCCGCTCCAACATCGTCCTGCGCCAACTTGTGGGAGCGTCTGGAGCGCGGTGAGATCAACGGTGCCATCCATGAGCTCGTGGCCCTGACGCCACGCGATGCGATCGCCGCCGACGCGAATGGTGAGGGCGAACGCGACGCCCTGTGGTGCCATCTCTCCGGGTCGTCGGCAAATCCGTCGGAACCGATCCGCTCCCCAGAGCTTTCGTAATCAGGGGCAGCGTCAAAGAGGAGACTGTTATGGATCGGCAGGAAAATAGTGTTTTGGAGGCTGGCTGGCTTTTGGCGGTCCGCTTTCTATCGGGTTTACCGTTTTGATTGCAGGCTTAGTGCTGGGCTAGTGTGCTATGAGAACCGGAACTCGACCGCTCGCCCCTGGGCCGTCCATGATTGCCGGGCGTCAACGGAACCAAAATCGCGCAATAGCTGCGGCACAAGAGCAAGGCGGACGTCACCGTCGCGCTTTTCGCCAGCCCGCTGATCGCGCTTCTGCCTCGCTGCAAAACCAGCGCTCCCCCTTGCCGGTCGAGGTTACGGTTCGGTCATAACGGCGCGGGCGAGAAAGGCGCCGCTAGGCGTCCGTTTCCAGCCGATCGTGCACCGGCTTATCGTGCCAGATCACTTGCCTGAGATCCCGCATATCGACCGGCTGCGCCCAGATCGGGCAGACGTAAAAATCGTCGCCTTCGTTCTTGCGCGGATCGCCAACACCCGCGTGGCAGGAAGACCTTCGGCATGCCTCGCTGCAGGACTTTCGCGAGGAAAAATGATCACCACGCAATGGAACTTTGCGCGGGCAGAGTGGTTTGGAGGCCAGTCGGAGAAATCCGGCATGTTCTGAGGAGCCGAGCCTGTCCCGGATTCCCCCCTCGCCGGGGCGGGCTCGTCACCCAACCGTTACCGGTCCCTCAAGGCTAGAGCGTTTTTTCTGGCCCGCATCATGGCACGCGCGACCCGCCTTGGATGCGGATCGTCGGCACGAAATTCGTGCCCAAGTCAACAGCATAGCTGCCGTTACCGGGCCGGCGGCAACTCTTCCCAGCGAGGGAATCAAACACTGAGGTTCAAACAAGATCGTTTCCACCTGGAACAATTTCGTAGTGGCTGAGTTTCGCACTAAAGCTACTGGAATCCCGAACATGGCAGAGTTTGACACAGAACGAGGGAAGTCTGTTGCCGAAGCCGTTCGGCAACTGATCCGTTCCGAAGATAATCGCCGGTATTTACACGACGCGCTGGATCTTGCCGTCGACCTGCGACTGCCCAGCCCCCTTGCCTCATTGCTTGAGGCGCTTGATCAGGCCGGGCGGGATCCATTTCCGCATTCCCGAACCCCGAACGAGCGATGATCGAGTAAAACGCGCCAGGTCTTCCCCTCTACCCCCATGGCTCACTACTCCCCATGACTCAACGCTACGACATTGAGAAGACACCTGAAGGCACGTGGGACATCATCGATGTGTTCACAGGGCTGCCGGTTGTCGAGGTGGGTGTCCCCTTGATCGACATGCCGATCGAAGAGGCCGACGATCTGGTCGAACTTCTTAACTGCCGCGACAGGGAACAGCGGGAGGACACTTAACGGCGGCTTCCGAGGCCACTGCGAAAGCGCGTCCCCCGTTCGGAGGATGCGTTCGGGCGTTCTGCATTGGTAGGCTCCAATTGGTGAGTGATTCAGCGTTGAAATTTGACGCTGTCCTCTACGAACCAATGGAGAGATTGTCATGCTCAAGCTCGCCTCTGCTCTGGCGCTGTTGCTTGTTGGGACAGCGCCTCTGTTTGCCGATGATCGGCCAGTGAACGCCGACAGTATCAAATGGGGCCCTGCTCCTGCTGTCATTCCCGCTGGCGCGGACATAGCGGTTATCGCTGGAGATCCCTCAAAGGATGGGCCTTATGTGCTGCGACTGAAGACGCCCGCCGGCTACAAAATTGCCGCACATAGTCATCCCACCGCGGAATATATAACGGTGCTTTCCGGCAACTTTCATATCGGAATGGGCGATAAGTTCGACGAGGCGAAAGGCATCGAACTAACCGCTGGCGGCTTCGGAGTTGCGCCGGCCGGAATGAATCACTTCGCCTGGATGACAAGCGAAACGATTATTCAGGTTCATGGCAACGGACCGTTCACGATCAACTACGTCAATCCGGCGGACGATCCGAGCAAAAAATGACAGTTCGGGGATCAAATTGATTGAACCGCCTGCAGGCTCGAATGGTGGAGGTCGAGACCCTCTGAGCGGCCGGATCAGGCGCTTCCAGTTCTGATCTGAGTCCCGAGTGGTGTCTGCGGTTTCCCGAACGTCGATTCAGAAAGATCGCTAACGGGAGGCAATCTGATTTGCCGCAAACGGAATCGTATTCCGGTTGGGCAC
>NZ_RZSW01000534.1:0-4295 GCF_003997375.1 Mesorhizobium sp. M5C.F.Ca.IN.020.29.1.1
GCCGCTGGGCCGGGCCTGATGGGGGGTATCAGGTGGCCGGTTTCTGTGGCAGCGGCGAGACAGGCATTCCCGGGCCGATCTTCTGCAGATTGCCAGTTATCACCTGGTCGCCTTCCGATACGCCGCTCGAGATGGCCACCAGATCGCCATTGGTCGGCCCGAGCGAAACGATGCGCTGGTCGACAGTGTTGTCCTTGCCGACGACATAGAGGTATTTGCCGAGCTGGCTCGATCCCAACGCCGTCTGCGGCACCATCAGTGCATCGGGCTGCTGCTTGATGTGCAGCCTGACGCGAACATATTGGCCCGGCAGCAGTGTGAACTTGGCATTGCCGATCGTCGCCCGTGCGGTGATGGTGCCGGTCGAACGATCGATCGTGTTGTCGATGAAGGTGAGCTGACCTCTCTGGCGCGGCTCCGTATCGCCGGGAAGCAGGACGTCGACTTCGACGGGCCCCGCCGCGCGGGCTTCCTCGATCTGCACCAGATCCGTTTCACTCGGATTGAAGGTGACATAGATCGGGTCGAGCTGCACCAGCGTGTTGAGCACAGTGCCGGCGACGCTGACCAGCGTTCCGACCGAGGCCTGGTTGCGGCCGACGCGCCCGGCGAACGGCGCCTTGATTTCGGAATAGCTCAGATTGAGCTCGGCGGTCCGCACAGCCGCCTGGTTCACGGCGAGCGAGGCCTGGGCCTCGCGCAAGCTGCTGGTGCGCTGGTCGAACGCATCCTTGGCGATGTATCCGCTCTTGGCGAGCTCGGTGCCGCGACCAAGGTTGGAACGCGCATAGTCGAGCGTTGCTTCGTCGCGCTGGACCTGAGCCTTCGCCTGGTCGAGGGCGGCCTGGAAATCCTCTGGAGCGATCTTGTAGAGAAGGTCGCCCTTCTTGACATCGCTGCCGTCGGGCGCGACCTGCTCCTGCAGATAACCCGGCACGCGCGCTTGCAGCGTGATGCTGCGGATCGGCTCTGTGCGGGCGGCATAGTCGAGATAGATCGGGATCGTCTTCTTGACGACGCTCACCACCGGCACCGGCATGACAAACGCCGCGGGTTCGGGCGTTGCCGCTCCTGCCGTACCGGCGTTGAGCCCGAAATTGCCCATGTCGAGCAAGTGAACGCTGGCCACCGAGATCGCCCCAACGGCAACCGCCGCTCCCAATGCAATTTTCCATTTACGCATGATCAATTCTCCAATCCTATTCGGCCGCTTCGGCTAATCGCTCGAAAGCGGGTTCGGCAGTGGGTTCAGTCAGTTCGGCAACGGGTTCGCTCTTGCTGCCGCGCTCGCGCAGCTGCTCGATCACCGCATAGAAGACCGGCACGAACACCAGCGACAGGATCGTCGCTGCGACCATGCCGCCAAAGACGGTGGTGCCGATCGACTGGCGGCTCGCTGCACCAGCACCTGTGGAGAACATCAGCGGCAGCACGCCGAGGATGAACGCGAAGGCGGTCATCAGGATGGGCCGCAGCCGCAGGCGCGCCGCTTCCATTGCGGCGTCGACGATGCTGAGGCCTTCCTCGCGCCGGCGCCGGGCAAACTCCACGATCAGAATGGCGTTCTTCGCCGCCAGCCCGATCAGCATGACGAAGCCGATCTGCGAATAGACGTCGATCTGCATGCCGCGCATCAACAAGGCGACAAAGGCACCGAACAGGGCAAGCGGCACCGCGAGCAGAACCATGAAGGGCATGGCCCAGCTCTCGTATTGGGCGGCGAGGATCAGGAAGACGAAGACCATGGCGAGACCGAAGACAATCGAGGCGATCGATCCGGCCTTGAGCTCCTGATAGGTGATGCCAGTCCATTCGTAGCCGAAATCCTTCGGCAGTGCCGTGGCAGCGGCCCGTTCCATCGCGGCGACCGCCTGGCCCGAGGAGAAGCCGGGTGCGGCACCGCCGTTGATCAGGGCCGACGCATTGTTGTTGTAATGCGGGACGGTTTCCGGGCCTACGATAGGCACCAGCTTGCCGAGCGTGCTCAACGGCACCATGCCGCCGGAGGCATTGCGCACATAGAGCCGCGAAATGTCGGCCGCACCTGCACGCGCATCCTTGTCGGCCTGGATCGTCACCCGGAAGGTGCGGCCAAACAGGTTGAAGTCGTTCACATAGAGCGAGCCGAGGTAGATCTGCAGCGTGTTGAACACGTCAGGCAGGCTGAGGCCGAGCAGTTTCGCCTTGTTGCGGTCGAGGTCGTAGTTGAACTGCGGCGTCGAGGTCGAGAACGACGAGAACAATTGCTGCGGGTTGAGCTCGGGCTGTTTGCGCGCTTCGGCCAGCACGGCTTGCGTCGCGTCGTTGAGCGCAGCGCTGCCGCGACCGGTCAGATCCTCCACTTGGAATTCGAAGCCGCCGGTCGTGCCGATGCCCGGGATCGAAGGCGGATCAAAGCTTAGCGCGAACGCTTCCGGAAGTTCCATGAGCTTCGAGCGCACGTCGGCGACGAGCTTCGAGGCGCTCTGGTCAGGGCCGCGTTCGTCCCATGGCTTCAGGATGGCGAATTCCACTGCCGAGTTCGACTGGGCGGCACTGGTGAGAAAGTTCAAGCCGCTGATCGAACCGACTATTTCGACACCAGGCGTATTCTGCAGGATGTCGCGTGCCTTGCGGGCCACCGCGTCGGTGCGTTCCAGCGATGCTCCATCCGGCAACTGGATGACCACGAAGAAGTAGCCCTGGTCCTCGACCGGAAGGAAGGTCGAGGGCAGGCGCTGCCAGACGAAATAGGTGGCAACAAGCCCGGCCGCGAACAGCCCGAGCATGATCCAGCGCAGGCGGATGAGGATGCGCACACCATGGGCATAGCCATGCGACAGCCGTTCGAAGCCCGTGTTGAACCAGCGGAACAGGAAGAACTGCGTTGCCGGGCGGTGGCGCAGGAAGGCGGCGCTGAGCGCCGGAGTGAGCGTCAGCGAGACGAAGGCGGAGATGCCGAAGGAGATCGCCACCGTCAGGGCAAACTGGTTGTAGAGCCGGCCGGAAACGCCGGGTATGAAGGCGACCGGCACGAACACGGCCATCAGCACGGCGGTCGTGGCGATGATCGGGCCGGTGACCTCGGCCATCGCCGCGCGCGTGGCAGCGAGCGGTTTGAGGCCGGCCTCCAGCTGGCGCTCGACATTCTCGACGACGACGATCGCGTCATCGACGACGAGACCGATCGCCAGCACCATGCCGAGCAGGCTGAGCATGTTCAGCGAGAAGCCGAACATGTACATGACAACGAGCGTGGCCACCAGCGACACGGGAATCGCAATCGTCGGGATGATCGTGGTCCGCCAGCTCTGCAGGAAGATGAACACCACCGCGACAACCAGGACCAGCGCCTCGCCGAGCGTGACCAGCACGTCGTGCATCGACGCCGAAACGAAACGTGTCGTATCGTAATGCATGGCGTAACTGACGCCCTTCGGGAAGCGGGCCGACAGTTCCTGCATCTTGTCCTTGACGCGCTGCTGCAGATCGAGCGCGTTCGAACCCGGCATCTGGTAGACCGCAAGCACCACGGTCGGATCCTCGCCGAAGAATGCCGACGACGAATATTGCAGGGCGCCGAGTTCGATGCGCGCGACGTCGCGCAGCCGAACCAACGAACCGTTCGCGGCATCGGCGCGCACGACGATATCGCCGAATTCCTTGGGATCGCTCAGTCGGCCGACTGCGTTGACCTGCATTTCGAAAGCAGTACCCGCCGGCGCAGGCGACTGCCCGATCTTGCCGGCCGCAACCTGGACATTCTGCTCGGCGATGGCGTTTTGGACATCGACGGCTGTGATGCCGAGATTGGCGAGCTTGTCGGGATCGAGCCATACGCGCATCGAATAGCGCCGCTCGCCGAAGATCTGCACGTCGCCGACGCCCGGCAGGCGCTTAAGCGGGTCGACCACTTGCAGGTAGGCGAGGTTGCTGAGCGCGACCGGATCGACGGAGCCGTCGGGCGAGGTGAGGTTGACGATCAGGACGAAATTCGGATTCTGCTTTTTGATCGTCACGCCGCCCTGGTTGACGATGGCCGGCAGCGAGGACGCCGCCTGCGACACGCGGTTCTGGACGTCGACGGCGGCGGTGCTCAGGGAGTAGCCGACCTCGAAGGTGATGGTGATCGTCGACGAGCCGTCATTGGAACTCGATGACGACATATAGGTCATGCCTTCAACGCCGTTGATCTGCTGCTCGAGCGGCGTCGTGACGGTGTCGGCCACGACTTGCGCACTGGCGCCCGGGTAGTTGGCGCTGACCACGACCTGAGGCGGCGTGATGTCGGGAAATTGCGAGACAGGCAGCAGGAA
>NZ_RZSW01000535.1:0-4293 GCF_003997375.1 Mesorhizobium sp. M5C.F.Ca.IN.020.29.1.1
CGGCCAAGACGAACTTCGAGGCCGTGTCGAGCGACTGATAGGCCGATCCTTCGCCCCTAAGCTTGACGAAGGCGGCACCGTTCAAAATGTCGTAGCTCGGCTCGGCATAGGCCAGCGCCCTGAATCCGGTCGTCGGGTTTAGCCGGTTGTCGCGGTTGTCGTAGACATAGCGCAGCGGAATGCTGGCGATCAGAAAAGTGTGCTTGCCGAAGGAATCGGTGATCTTCGAATAGTCGAGCGCGACTTCCGCCGAAACCGTCTGCTGCCGGTCGAGGTCATACGACAGGCCGGTGTTGCCCTTGACCGAGAAACGGTCGTAGGCGTCGGGATGCTCCAGCACGGTGTTGGCGCCGGCGAAGAATTTCGACGCCGGCCCGACCACGCCCGGCTTTTCGAACATGACGCCGGCACTGTAATTGAGCTGGCTCAAGTCGTTGCTGCCGATGCCGCTGATCTTGCCATCGATGCGCAGCTTTTCGGCGGGGTCAAACAGATTGCGATGCTCCCAATTGCCTTTGAGGTCCAGGCCATCGGTGCTCGACAAGCTGCCGCCGAGATCCAAATGGCGCGGCTTGCGTTCGCTGACCTCGACACCGATCGGGATATTGCCCTCGGAGTCGAGCGCGTCGGCTTCCTTCACCGTCACGCTGTTGAAGACCTCGAGCCCGAGCAGCCGGTCGCGTGCATCGTCGATCTCATCGGGCGAATACTGGCGGCCGCGCTTCAGGCCGGTCATATGCTCGGTGAAGTCGCGGTCGACCTTTTCTGTGCCCTCGACAGTGGTGTCGCCATAGCCGGCGACCGGCCCGGCCGCGACGGTGAGCGTCACGTCGAGCGTCGAACCGGCGTGCTCGGCGACGATCTCGCGACCCGTCACCTTGGCCAGCGGCCTGCCTTCTTGCTTGAGTGCCCGCACGATCGCCGCCTCGGCTTTGAGCACGGCGCCCGAACTGGCGTCACCGCCGGCGATCAGGCCGAAGTCGGCACTTGCCAGCCCCGCCGCATCGCCCTCCAGCCTGATGTCGCCAAGCGTGAACTTCGGCCCGGCCGCAATGTTGATCACCACCGGAATCGGCTGCGGGCCAGAAAACTCGGCATCGGGCGGCAGATCGTCGAGCGGCTTGCCCTGAATAGTGATGGTGACGACGCCCTCGTAGAGCGCGTCCGCGTAAAACGCGGCGACAAGTTGCTCACGGTCGCTGCGCGCCTTGGCCAAAAGACCCAGCGAACCTGATACCGGGTGTTCCTCGTCGGCTTTCAGCGCCGAGGCGTTTTCGAGCTTCTCGGCGAGATCCTCGTCAGCGTCGGGCGCGTCTATCGTCACCGTGTAGCGCAGCGGGTCGACGATGTCGGCGTCCTCGTCGCTGGAAAGCTCCCACAGCTTGAGGCCGAACAGCTCGAACGCGGCTGCGGACCTTGATTGCGCGGCCAGCGCGGTCGAGCAGACCACGGCCAACAGCACGATTTGCAATAGCACGCCGCCTGATGCGCAGCCCACTGCCGTCTGCCTTCCATGCACCGGCATTAGGACAACCTAGGGCAATAGTGCTGCCAAGGCGGCAGGCTGATGCTGCGGCTGGGCAAGTCCCTTGGCAAGAGCATCTCGCCGCTGTAGCTCGGGCGCGGCCATTTGAGCGACAGACTGGACGAGATCATCGTGATGGTCGCGCCGCCGCTATCGACGATCATCAAGCATCTGGCAGTTTGTAGAAGGTCGCCAGCTTGAGCTGGTTGATCCCTCCCTCGATCGAACAAATCCTTGTTCGTATATCGGCAACGAGGTGAGCTGCCCTGTCGAAGGAGGACGGATCAAAAGCCGCCAGTTCCAGCCGGCCCCGAACAATTGAACATTCTGCCGGTTATGCAGTGTGGCGGCGAATTTCAAACCGCTAAAAACAACTTGCATTATGCACAACCTGATGTGTAGGATCGTATTCATCATCAGATGCTTAAGAGCAAAAGACGTGCCACTTGAACGATCGATTTTGATCTCAGCATTTCGGGCATACCTCGATGCGGATTGCGGGAGCGGGCACGGCTGCGATCCTGGCTGCGGGGTTGTGCCTTGCGTCGATTGGGAGGGGCGGTGCATAGGCGTTCTTTCGGCGGGCACTGGTTGCCTTCCGAACAAATTGGCGGATTGCCGACATTCGGCATGTCTGCTTCGAGCGAAGAAATAGATGCCAAATGCGAAGCGGCGGCATTGCCCAGGGGCGGAACCTTTCCCTGCGCGAAAGAGGCTCTGACGTCCGTTTTCCTAGTCTGTTGACGATTTCCCCCGAGAAGACCTATCCATCGCATCTCCGCTTGATCCGGCATGCGCGGCAAGCTTGGAACGAAACCAGATAGAGACCGTCGCTGCTTAGGCCCTCCGGGCTGCTGCGGATATTGGGCTGCGGACGTCGCGACGAACAGCGGCGCAAAGTGGCCTGGACTTTGCGCCGTGCTTTACTGCAGCACGGACAAAGTCAGTTACAGGACTTCCAGTTCACAATGTGCGTGTGAATGCTTCGCCTTCGCCGTTCCGCCTTCCGTGTTGTCCGTAAACTTCGAAGAGAGGCGTAATTATGAAATCAGCGATTGAGGCCGAACTCGACCAAGAACCTTATCCTGAGTTCCTCTAGAGCCGCTATTGAGACAGCGCTCCTCTGTATCCGGGAACGTGGCTGTCGCTCAGAGACATGTTGAAGCGACGTCCGACTGTAACGGCCCAAGCATCGAGCAAGGGACACCCGCAAGCCATCGACCAGAGGAGTTCAGGAATTCTCCCTTTCAACTTGAGTGGAGTGGTCTACCAGCCGTCTGGCCGAGGCCCTATAAGGAAGCCGCAGGTGCGGAGTACACACCGACGCCCTGCCGACATACACATCCGCCGCGTTTGAGAGGAATCCGGTATTGCCCCTGTGCCTGCCGATGATCCGGCACCTGAAATCCCCGGACCTGTTTGGCGCCATCGATCGCCTGCCGGCACTCGGCACGCCGGTTAGCAAGCTGACATTCGACGTCCTCAACCCGTCGAGCGGCGAAGTGCTGGCATCACTTCCCGACATGGGGGTGGCGGAGACACGCGCTGCGATCGACAGGGCCTATGTAGCGCAGCCTGGATGGGCGGCGCTGACCGCCCGAGAACGCAGCGACGTTCTGTGGCGATGGCATCAGCTGATCATGGACCACGCTGGGGATCTTGCCGCCATACTCACTGCAGAGATGGGCAAGCCGTTTGCCGAAGCCAAGTCGGAGGTTTCGCATGCGGCCGCATATCTGCAATGGTACGCCGAAGAAGCCAATCGCATCTATGGCGAGACGATCCCCGCACCGTCGACAGACCGTCGCATGATGGTGATCAAGCAGCCGATCGGCGTCGTCGGCACAATTACGCCATGGAATTTCCCAGCGTCGATGGTGGCGCGCAAGATCTCGCCGGCCCTGGCGGCGGGCTGCGCGATCGTGCTCAAACCTGCTGAACAGACGCCGCTAGTGGCAGGTGCAATGTTTGCCCTCGCGCACCAAGCTGGCTTTCCAGACGGCGTCGTCAACCTGATCTATGCGTCCGAAGGTGACGGCGTTGGACGCGAACTCTGCTCCAATCCCAAGGTGCGAAAGATCAGTTTTACAGGCTCGACTGAGGTTGGCCGGCTGCTCATGCGCCAGTGCTCGGACCAGATCAAAAAGGTCAGCCTCGAGCTCGGAGGCAATGCCCCTTTCATCGTCTTTGATGACGCCGATATCGACGCTGCGGTCGACGGCGCGATCCAGGCGAAGTTCCGCAACGCCGGCCAGACTTGCGTTTCAGCGAACCGTCTTTACGTCCAATCGAGCGTTCACGATGAGTTCGTCGAGAAGTTCGTGGAGAAAGTCCGGCACTTGTCGGTTGGCGACGGCTTCGCTGCCGGAGTGGACGTCGGACCGCTCATCGACATGCATGCTTTGGCCAAGATCGAGTCCCACATCGCAGATGCCGTTGCCAAAGGTGGGACAATTCGATGCGGAGCCGAACGTATCGGCAAGGATGGCACCTTCTTCGAACCCACAGTCCTCACTGAAATTTCCAGCATCATGGCGGTTGCGCAAGAGGAGACTTTCGGGCCGCTGGCGCCGATCATTCGCTTCGACGATGCGGATCAGGTTGTGCGTGAGGCCAACGACACGATCTACGGCCTCGCCGCTTATTTCTATGCCTCGAACCTGAAGCGTGTCTGGCGCGTGGCCGAGGCATTGGAATATGGCATGGTTGGCATCAACACGGGGCGTATGTCTTCGGAAGCGGCGCCCTTTGGCGGCATGAAGCAGTCC
>NZ_RZSW01000536.1:0-4270 GCF_003997375.1 Mesorhizobium sp. M5C.F.Ca.IN.020.29.1.1
GTATACCGGGAGAAGGTGCCGGCAGGCGGATGAGGGGCGGCGCCGACCTCGGCAGTTGAACCCGGCCAAGTTACTGCGTGGGCCAAGCTCATTCTGACGCAATCTTCGATCGATCGCGCCGCCCCTCTTTGCACTGCCGGGCATTTCTCCCGTATAGTGACGGGGAGAAATGGGCTTTCGCCAATCACCAACGTTGCAGAAGTGCCGCTAAGCCCGCTTGATGATGACGTGCGTGGCAAGCGGCGTCGCCACCTGTTCGGTGCACTGATAGCCGAGCTTGAGCATGTCGAGGCCGGCAAAAAGGTTCTCACCCTTGCCGAGCAGCAGCGGCGACACCGCCAGGTGCATCTCGTCAATCAGCTTCTCCTGCAGATATTGCCGGATGGTGGCGACGCCGCCGCCGACCCGAACATCCTTGCCGCCGGCCGCCGCCTTCGCCTGTTCCAGCGCCGAGTGGATGCCGTCGGTGACGAAATAGAAAGTCGTGCCGCCTTCCATCACAATAGGGTCGCGTGGATGGTGGGTCAGCACAAAGACCGGTACGTGGTATGGTGGATTGTCGCCCCACCAGCCTTTCCAGTTCTCGTCAGGCCATTCGCCGCGGATCGGGCCGAACATGTTGCGGCCCAGGATCCAGGCGCCGACATTTTCGAAGCTGCGCACGGTGAACGCCTCGTCGGTATCCATGGTGCCGCCCTCCTTGCCAACCATCTGACGAAATGTGCGGGTGCCGACCATCCATTTGTGCAGATCTTCTCCGCCGACACCGAGAGGATTGCTGAGATCCTGGTCAGGACCGGCGCCGAAGCCGTCGATCGACAGGGTGAAAGCGTTGACGCGAAGTTTGGACATGAGAGCCTCCTCGATAACCAGTTGCATTATGCAATCAGTTATTGGTAGCTTAACTGATTGCGATTTGCAAGCGGTGTTTGGAACACGGCAAGGCGAAAGCGAAGGGCCAGGCGACTCGCGCTGCGTTTTACCGGCCGGAAACTGAAATTGTCCTGTATGTCGAAGCGGATCGCCGGCTATTGTTCGCGCCGCGAACCCATGTTCGGCTGAAGGGGATGCTACCCCTCCAGCATCGCCGCCACTTCGGGCGCAAAATAGGTGAGGATGCCGTCGCAGCCGGCGCGCTTGAAGGCTAGCAGCGATTCCAACATCGCCTTGTCGCCGTCGATCCAGCCATTGGCGGCAGCCGCCTTGATCATCGAATATTCGCCCGACACCTGATAGGCGAAGGTCGGCATCCGGAATTCGTCCTTCAGCCTGCGGATGATGTCGAGATAGGGCAGGCCGGGCTTGACCATCAGCATGTCGGCGCCCTCGGCGAGGTCCTGCTCGGCCTCGCGCACGGCCTCGTCGGAATTGGCGTGGTCGAGATAGTAGGTCTTCTTGTCGCCCTTGAGCAGGCCGGCGGTGCCGACCGCCTCGCGATAGGGCCCGTAGAAAGCGGAGGCGAATTTCGTCGCGTAGGACATGATCGCCACATCCTGAAAACCATTGGCGTCGAGCGCGTCGCGGATGGCGCCGATGCGGCCGTCCATCATGTCGGAAGGGGCAATGATATCGGCGCCGGCCGCCGCCTGGATGACGGCAGCCGCAGTGACCTGCTCCACGGTCTGGTCGTTGACGATGATGCCGTCGCGCAAGATGCCGTCGTGGCCGTGCGAGGTGAAGGGATCGAGCGCTGCGTCGGTGATGATGCCGATCTCTGGCACCGCGTGTTTGATAGCGCGCGTGGCGCGGTTGATGATGTTTTCCGGATCGAGGATATGCGAGCCGGTCTGGTCGCGCAGGCCGAGCGCGACATTCGGGAAGGTGGCGATCGCCGGAATGCCGAGCTTTGCCGCGCGCTCGGCCTCCTTGACGGCAAGGTCGAGCGACAGGCGGAAGACGCCGGGCATGGCCGCGATCGGTTCGCGGATATTCTTCCCATCGACGACGAAGATCGGCCAGATCAGGTCGTCGACGGAGAGCCGGTTCTCCTGGACGAGGCGGCGCGACCAGTCGGCCTTGCGCATGCGGCGCAAACGGCGGCTGCCGGTGATCTCGTCGACGCTGCGCGCGCCGGCAGGCTTTGCTGGGGTGAATTTGTTCATCGCGAAAACTCCGGGATCGGCAGCTTTTACCACGAGCTTCCGCCGCTGACCAATGCGCCACGATTGTGCCAGGCTGGCATTACCTGGATATCGGTATACCAAATCCGGCTGACCGTTACAGGACAGGATTGACCTTGGCATTGACGCACCCATGCGCCACGCTTTAGCACTTCAGTCCCGGCGGCGCAGGGGAGGGAATGTCAGGCGATGGATTTTGGCGGCAGCGACGAGATCCGCTTCGAACGATTGGACAGGGCCCGCATCGTCACGCTGACGCGGCCGCAAGCGCTCAATGCCGTCACCCACCGCATGGTCAAGGCGCTCGACAAGGCGCTGCGCGCCTGGGAGCGGGACGACGGCGTCGACGTCGTCGCCGTCAAGGCCGAGGGCAGGGCGTTTTCGGCCGGCGGCGACATCCTCCACATCTACGAGGCCGGCCGGGCGGGAAAGCCGCCGGTCGATTTCTTCGCCGACGAATACCGGCTGAACGCCCGCATCGCGCGGTTCAAAAAACCCTATGTCGCCCTGATCGACGGCATCGTCATGGGCGGCGGCGTCGGCATCTCGTTCCACGGTTCGCATCGGGTGCTAACCGAAAACGCCCAATTCGCCATGCCGGAAGTCGGCATCGGCTTTTTCCCGGATGTCGGCGCCAGTCATCTCCTGCCGAACCTTGGCGGCAGTTTCGGCATGTATCTGGCCCTGACCGGAAACCGCATCCGCTATGGCGACGCTTTGTGGTCGGGCCTGGCGACGCATACGATCAAGGCGCAGGACCAGGCCGGTTTTCTCGACCGGCTGGTCGCGACCGGCGACCCGGAATCGGCGCTGCGCGGCTTTTCCGTCCCGGCCCGCCGCGAGACTGACAGTCAGACGCTGGAAGCGATCGCCCGGCATTTCGCGCAAGCGTCGCTGGGTGACGTCATCGGCAGCCTGGAGCGCGCCGCACCCGCCGATGCGTTCGCGGCAAAGACGCTGGCGACGATCCGCACCCGCTCGCCGACCAGTCTGCATGTCGCCTGGCGCGAGATCAACCACGGGCTGACGCTATCGATGGACGAGTGCATGCGGATGGAATTCCGCATCCTCAACCGCATGCTTGCCGGCCACGATTTCTACGAAGGCATCCGCGCTGCCATCATCGACAAGGGCTCGACGCCGCAATGGCAGCCGGCAGGCATCGACGACGTCAGTGCTGCCGAGGTCGATGCCTATTTTGCTCCGCTCGGCGAACGGGAACTCGAGCTGTGAGCGACGTCACGTCGAGACGCGTCGTGCTCCAGCCCTCGACGGTCGAGGTCATCTTCGCCTGGTTCCAGCGCGTCATATCGGGCTACTGCCTGTTGTTCGGGATTTTGTACTGGATCCGGCTGATCGGCTTCTATCCCGGCTCGTTGTGGCGCTTCGACCTGATGCCGGTGCATTGGCAGGTGGCGGCGGTGACGCTCGCCGTCTTCTTCCCCTTCGCCGCCGCCGGTCTGTGGATGCTGGCCTCCTGGGGGCCGGTGATCTGGTTCATCTGCGCGGCGACCGAGATCGTCATGTATGCCGGCTTTCCCGAGCTCTTCGGCCACCGGCCGCTGATCCTCGCCTCGCATGCGGCGGTGGCGCTGCTCTACATCGTCTTTCGCGTGGTGATCTGGATGCAGAAGCGCCAGAGCCGGCAATAGAGCATCGGACCGACACTCAACAAGAATAGCGCCGCGCGTCCCATTGGACGTGCAAATTTCGCCCGGAATCATTGGCTAAATCTTTAGGTTAATCATCCTTGTTCGGGTGACCCTTCGTTAAGCCTCTTTCGAAACCTCTTACCGGTAAGCTCTTGTTAGCCCTAGCGTTTAAGTCGAATTTTATGAGTATTCGATAGTGTCGCGATCAAGGTGAAAAACAAAAAATCACCAGGCGACAAACGAGAGGCAAAGACAATGATCAATTCCCGTCCGGCGGCGAAGACCGCCAACGTATCCGATGACCGCCGCGAGGCAATCCGTTCGCTGTACATGGAATCGCTGCAGCTGGTGGAGCGGCTGCACCGCCGTCTGCTTGACGTGATCAAGGACGAATTCGACCGCAACGGCCGTTCCGACATCAACGCCATCCAGGCGCTGCTGCTCTTCAACATCGGCAATTCGGAGCTGACCGCCGGCGAACTGCGCTCGCGCGGCTAC
>NZ_RZSW01000537.1:0-4242 GCF_003997375.1 Mesorhizobium sp. M5C.F.Ca.IN.020.29.1.1
GATCCGAAAACGGTCCCATCCAGTTCTTCAGCGTGTCGCTGCCCCACAGGCTGAAGAATATCTTTTGCGCATGAGTGGGCAGCTTTGCCGGATCTTTGATCGTGTTCACCAGTTGGCCGTTGACGTACCAGCGCAGCCTGTCCTTCTCCCAGACGAAGGCGTAGTCGTTAAAAACCTTGTCGGTACCGCCAGCTACATCCACCAATTTCTCGTTCTTGCCCTTGCCGGCTATGTAGGCGTTGACCTGCACCTTGGAGGTGTCCTTCGTCAGCACCTCGAAGTCGATTTCGTCATGCGGCTGCTTGTCAGTGGGGCCGATGTAGGTGAAGAAGGCGGCATTGATGCCGGAGCCCGCATCGGTTTTCATCCGCGCCTCATAGGTGCCATAGCCGAAGCGCTGCTTGGTCTGGACCTCGCCGCAGGCAAAGTCGCGATCCTTTAGCTTCCGCTTTTCGAAACCGAGCGTCAGCATGCCGTCGGAAAGCCGGACCTGGCTTTTGGACCAGGTGCAGTTCTGGTGCTTGCCGTTCGTCCAGCCGTCGGCAATGTACCAACGCGCACGATCGAAGCTGGTGAAATCATCGACGAACGATGGCGCTGTCGGGATGTCCTGCGAATGGGAAGGGGTCGGGCCTGCAACCAGGCTGCCGAGTGCAAACAGCAGAAACGCGCCGCCCGAACATAGCTGCCTCAGGTTCCCTTGCCTGATCGAGCGCGTGAACGGCCTGCCGCCGGTTGCTGGGGTGGACGTGCTTATCGGATCCGCGTTCATACCAAACTCACCTTTGTGCTGCGCCCCAACCCAAAGTCGACGTTCAAACCATGACGAAACGAGCTGACCTTGACCTTCTGCCAGTACCTTCCTTGTGCTTGCCTTAACTTGCCCAGTGACACCAAACCTCCTGCCTGTGGGCCCATCCAGGGATCTTGAAGTTCACTCCGTGCCGGCGGCCGGCTTGGCGAAATCTGCCTTCGAGCTACGCTGGGCGCTTTCGTCGAAGATTGCATCCAGCGAATGACGGAGATCTTTCATCAATTCGTTCTGGCGCGCGAGCGCCGCGATGCGCCGCTCGTAGTTCAGGATCGACTTCGTCAGCTCGCTGACCTCGGAGGATCTGCTGGAGGAGGCCGCCCCATTCTCCATCGCCTCGACCAGGAAGGCCGCGTTGGTGGCCTTTGTCCGGTAGCGATTCTCAAGGCCGTTTTTCTCCGCCTCGACCTCGGCTGCGATTTGGTCAAGCAGCTTTGCCAGGCGGTCAAGGCGCGAGATGTCGGTCTGCCTGTCTCGGGCCGGATCCCTTGATCTGAAGCCAAATATCGAGGCCATGCGCTCAGTTTCCTGTCATAACCGGCCTAAGGCTATCCCTGTGCCTGTCCGGGCCAAAAAAGTCTTGTCGCATCGTCCAACTCCTCTGACAGGGGGACATTTTCGGGCCGATTCAAACAGCCAATCAAAATTGCTGCACCGCAACATACATGCCATCCCCAAAGCGAGTAGGCAACCACCTAGTGCGGCGAATCGGAAATTCGCATCACTTTGAGGCAGGGTAAGGACCTGTTGACATGATCGGCATGGCGCCGGTTGCGGACCAGCTCAAGTCTCGCCGACCGGGCTGGTTGCGGCCATGAGAAAGCGCAGCGGCGGCACAGGCTGCTTCGAGGCAAAGCCGGCGCGGCGAAACAGCGCATCCAGTTTGTCGGCGGCCACGCCGCGAAGGATGGGGATGAGGTTGGATTGGCTGGCCAGGGCGTAGGCCGCGGCCGATGTCAGCCCCTGCTCGTTCTTCACGTCGAGGAAGTTTCGCAACCGATATTTGTCGCGTACCTGCCGTTCGTGCCTTCTGAGCACGGCCTTAGAGCCTTCTGGCAAACTATCGATCGCCAGCAGCGCCAGATCTGCGTCGGCCAGACGCTTGAGGTCCTGCGTCTTGTGCTGGCCGCTCAGCGAGTCCGCGCGAACGATCGCGCCATAGCCGCAGGACCTGATGACCTTGAAGCGCGCCCCGCAAGCGACCGCGCGCGCGTAGAGTTCATAGTCTTCGCCCAGCCGCAGGTTTTCGTCATAGCGCAGTCCATGTCGGTCAAGAAAAGCGCGACTGATCACCGGTTTGAGGAAACCCAACTCACCTCTCTGCACACGGCGACTGGAGATGTTGCCTTCGATGAAACGCTCGAAATCGAGGAATTCCGGATCGGCCGAAAACCGCGGAGCGGTGATTTTCGAGACGTCGGTCGCCACATCGTCCCTGATCATCATGATGTTGTCCGCAGCGAAATCCCAATCGGCGCTGGCGAACAACTCGCGAAATCTGCCCTCGAGAAAAAAATCGTCGGCGTCCAGAATGCTGATGAACGGCGATCTGGAGCTGGCGATCGCGGCGTTGCGGGCGAAGGAGGGACCGCCGTTGACGTCGAGCCGGATGACGGAAAGCCTGCCGCTGCCATCGTCGGCCGCCCGAGCGACTTTCGCGGTATTGTCAGCGGAGGCGTCATCGACGACGACGACTTCGGCCACCTCCGGCTCGCGCAATGCCGACGCGATGGCCACTGGAATTGTCCGCGCCGCGTTGCGGGCGGCGATGATCACGCAGACCTGGGGTTCTGTCATCCATTCGTTTCTCGACTGCACAGGTAGCTCCGAACTTCTCGCGCCCCCGGCTTGATGTCCATGCAGCTCTCGTTCTCACTGCCTGTCCGGCTGTTCGAAAACATCAGCCGGCGCTTATGCTGCAATTGCGAAGCAAAGCATCGTTAAAATCATTCGCTCCGTCCAGTCTTTCCTTTCGGTGTCGTCATGGCGCAATCGATGGGCGGTGAAATACCCGCGGATAGACGGACTGCTTCGCAAACCGTCCCTGCTCATCATGGATGGGACCGTCAGCGCACTCGAATCGCTGATCACCAGGTCGATCGACAGAGTTTACGCAAATTAGAGCTGAGTCACAGGATCCGAGGCTGAATGAAAAATCCGGAGGCCGGTTGCCCAGGATGCTGTCGGGCGAGCAGTCCGCCAGCATCCGGCCGACGCTTTCTGTCGTCAGGTCAGTGCAGGCTTCTCCTGGCACTGAACTTCTCGCCGTCGGCCACTTCGGTCGAACTCAGCTTTCGTTCGGCATCGCGAATCTTATCAGCCGACGTCGGGGAATTTCTGACAACCATGACGAAAACCAGCAGAACGTAGCCCAGCTGGATGACAATGGCGCAGGCTACAGCGCGAAAAAGCGTCGTGTCTAGCGAAGCACCGTCGAAACAAGACCATGCGACCACGATCGCCAGAGCGAAAATCATGCCGACAATGAATTTTGGTAGCGACATACCCGACAGCCCGTCAACCTGCTCGGGCAAAAATCGATGATCGACCCACCCCGAGCCTCCCTTCGCCATGCGAGCTTGTTGAGGCCGCTCGCTTTCTTTGGCCGGTTGCTTCCGGCCTTCCCACGCTGTCCATACTCTGACAGAAACAATTTGCAACTCTATTAAGGTGTGCAATATCGGGCAAGGCCAACCGCAAATTATTTTGGATAAGTTCGCGGGATCGACTCTGCCATGTTGCGATGCACACATCGGCATCACGACCAATCACCCGGTAGGGACCCACTTCAGTAGGAGCCACAATATTAATCAGTACTTTACTTTAAATCCTCTCTATATTTTACCAAACTAAAGGACGATAATGCTCAATAACCGGGACAAAGAGCGATTTGCCCAACCGGAGCCTCAAAAACGCACTAGATTTTTCAAAGTTGCCCAGAATTTGTCACGAACGCGCCATAAAGGCGAAAATTTGTGCAGGATCGGTTTATTATTTAGTCAAGTCATGACGTGATTATTTCAGGCGCTCAAGAAATTGTGTGTTGCGATGCAGCATTTTTTTGATATCGTGCGGCAAACCATCCGTTCAACGTATGGAGTTTATGCATGAGGGACGTAGCCAAGCCGGCCGACGCGAATTTTTCGCAGGCAGGTATCGATTTTCCACCGATCGGCGGCCTGCTCAAACGCAGCTTCGATATCGCCGGTTCACTGATTGGCCTGGTTGCTCTCAGTCCGCTGTTTGTGATGGTCGCGCTGCTTGTCAAGTTCTCCGACGGCGGACCGATTTTCTACGGTCACAGCCGGATCGGTCGCGGAGGACGGATTTTCCCGTGCCTCAAGTTTCGCACCATGGTTCAGAATGGCGAACAGGTGCTGGCTTCATATCTTGCCGCCAACCCGGACGCCAAAGCCGAATGGATGGCGACC
>NZ_RZSW01000538.1:0-4240 GCF_003997375.1 Mesorhizobium sp. M5C.F.Ca.IN.020.29.1.1
ACGCTGTCCTCATCGCCAGCCCTCACCACCTCCATGCTGAGATGGCGATCGGCGCAGCAGAGGCCGGCAAGCACATCATGCTCGAAAAGCCGATGGCGCCGACGGCAGCGGCCTGCGATGCGATCAATGCCGCCGTGGCCGCCGGTGGCGTCAAGCTGATGGTCGCCCATCTCATGCATTTCGCCCTGCCCTGCATGGCAGCCAGGCAGATGCTGGAGGAAGGAGCGCTCGGCCGGCCTCTCATCGGATCGAGCTGGATCATCAAGCTCTGGATGGAGCACAATCGCCGCGACTGGCATCTGCGCAAAGCAACCGGCGGCGGCATGCTGTTGACGGCCGGTATTCATGCGCTCGACCGCCTGGTCTGGCTGATGGATAACAATGTCGTTTCGGTGAGCGCCATGCTTAGCGCCAAGTTCCATGAACAGGAAGCCGATGACACCGCCCTGCTCGGACTGCGCTTCGCCGGCGGCGGGCTCGGCCAGGTGCAGAGCGTCGGCTATCGCAATGGCGCGACCACCTACGCCATGGACCTGGTCTGCGAGCAGGGAACGCTGCGCATCGACATGGACCGCGGCACGATGCTGGGGCGCGATACGGTCTGGACCGACCTGCCCGGCTCGTTCGAGCCGAACTGGATGCACAACGCGCTGGTGCGCGAATGGACGGCGATGCGCGATGCCATTGCGGACGACAGTTCGGTGCCAATCTCCGGCGCCTATGGGCGCAAGATCATCGGCATCATCGAAGCCGCCTTTGCCTCGAACGAGACTCGGCGCGAGCACGAGATCGCCGGTGCGCGCTGAACCGGACGACCACTTGACCCACTTGCCCGCACATGCGCCGCGCGGTGTCTGGGGTGCAGTGATGCTGGCCATCGACGATCGCAGAGCGATCGATTGGGAGGCGACGGCAGAGACGATCGCGCGGCTCTGCGCGACCGGAATCGACGGCATCTATTCCAACGGCACCGCCTGCGAATTCCACTGCCAGACCGAGCCCGAGTTCGACCGGCTTTGCGACCTGGTGGCCACGATAGCCGGCCGCGCGCGCCTGCCTTTCCAGATCGGCATCAGCCAGTCCAATCCGCGCGTCGCGCGCGAGCGGCTGATGCGGATGTCGGCGCTTCGCCCGGCGGCAGTGCAATTCACCTTGCCCGACTGGTGGCCGCCGAGCGACGGCGAGGTCATGCGTTTCGTCGGCGGTCTTGGCGAGACTGCGCCTGACATGCCACTGGTGCTTTACAATCCGCCGCACGCCAAGCGGCGCCTGACGCTCGAACGTATCGCCAGGCTGCGCGCAGCCGTGCCGTCGCTGGTCGGCGCCAAGCTGCCGGGCGGCGAGACCAGTTGGTACGCCGACATGCACCGCGAACTGCCGGGATTTTCGGTCTTCGTGCCCGGCCATATGCTGGCGACGGGATTTGCCCATGGCGCCCACGGCAGCTATTCGAACATCGCCTGCCTCAGCCCGAAGGGCGCGGTGATGTGGTGGCGTATGATCCGCACCGACGCGACAGCCGCTGCCGAGGTCGAGAAGCGCATCCAGGCCTTTCTCGCCACGCACGTTCTGCCTTTTCGCGCTCGCTACAATGTCAGCGATGCGGCACTCGACAAAGCGATGGCGGCGGCCGGCGGCTGGGCGCCGCTTGGCCCGCGACTGCTCTGGCCCTACAGCTCGGTTCCCGACGGGGAGATCGCGACGCTGGCCGAAGCTGCCCGCACGGCCTTCCCCGAATGGTGGCAGTGACCGTCGGTCAAGCGAATGCGCCTGCCCGCCCTGATCCAAAAGGAACAACCATGGCCTTGTTCCGGATTTGACGCATGGCGGACTCGTGGTCATGCTGGACCGATGACAAGGGGTGTACTGCTGGACCTCGCAGGCGTCATCTATGATAGCGAGACCGCCATACCAGGCGGGATCGACGCCCTCGCGCGTTTGCGCCAGGCCGGGTTGGCCATACGCTTCGTAAGCAATACCACGCGCTCGTCGAAACAGGGGGTTCTCGAACGTCTGGAGGCAATGGGACTCACCGTTACCAAGGCAGATGTTTTCACGCCGGCGCACGCTGCTCGCGAATGGCTGCTTCGCAATGGCTGTGCGCCACACTTGTTGGTTCACCCTGGCCTTGCGCCGGAGTTTGACGAACTGCCGGATCGCGACAAGCGCGCCGTCATCGTCGGCGATGCCGGAGACGCCTTCACATATGCGGCGTTGAATGACGCGTTCCGCGAGCTGAGCGCGGGGGCCGAATTGCTGGCCCTTGCGACCAACCGGACGTTTCGAGATGCTGACGGCGGGCTCAGCCTCGATGCAGGGCCATTCGTCGCGGCATTGGAATTTGCCTCCTTGAAACGCGCAACCGTTCTCGGCAAGCCTTCGCCGGCATTCTTTCTGTCGGCGCTGGCAAGCATGGACTGTCCGCCGGATCAGGCGATCATGGTTGGCGACGACGCCGAGGCCGATATAGCTGGCGCCCTGCGCGCCGGACTTTCGGCTGCATTGCTGGTGCGGACAGGCAAATACCGGCAGGGCGATGAGAAACGGTTTGATCCGCGCCCGACCGCAACCGTGGCCGATCTCGCGGCGGCAACCGATTGGATCATTGCGCGCCGAGACTGATTGCGCGGGCTGAACCGGCCGTACAGCGCCCGCCTTGCTAGGTCATCCGGCGCTCCATTTGCACCTCGGCCCCTAGACTTTCGATGTCGCGGAAGATCGAAGCGACAGCCAGCGCGCGCCCTTCGCGCTTGAAGCGGAGCAGGCAATCCTTGGCAATGATGTCTCCATCGACCTCGATCTCGTCCCATTGCGCGGCATGGCCGACGTAGTTGATGGGAACGTCGTAATGCTGGCTCCAGAAGAACGGCACGGCGACGAATTTCTCGCGATAGCCGAGCATGTTAAGGGCCGCGGTTCGCCCCTGCCTCTCTGCGACCACCCAATGCTCGACCCGAATGTTCTCGCCACTGTGCGGATCTGGCCACCGCGCAATGTCGCCGGCCGCGAAGATCCCTGGTGCGCTCGTCTCCAAAAAGGCGTTCACGACGACACCGCGGTCAAGGATGAGCCCCGCCGTTTCGGCAAGCCCTGTCCGCGGTCGCACGCCGATGCCGGCGACGACGAAATCCGCCGCCAACGTATCGCCACTGCTGAGTTTCACCTTGTTGCCGTCGATGCTACTTGCGGTGTCCTCGAGATGGAATACGACACCATTCTCCTCATGGAGGGCGCGGATGAAGTCGCCCATTTGCGGACCCAGGACGCGTTCCATAGGCCGTTTTTCCGGCGCCACGACATGAACTTCGATATCGCGCGAGCGCAGGGCCGCGGCAACTTCTAGGCCAATGAAACTGGCGCCAAGCACGACGGCGCGGCGCGCAGTCGTGGCTCGCTCGATGATCGCCCTGCAATCTGCGAACGAGCGCAGCGTGTGAACGTGTGGCAGGTTGGCGCCGGGTATGGTCAGGCGAACCGGTTCGGCTCCGGTCGCAAGGAGTAGCCTATCGTAAGGAGTCCGGGCCCCGTCCGCGAGTACAACTTCGCCAGAACGCGCATCGATGCTGGCGGCGTTCGCATTGAGGCGCAGGTCAATATCGTTCCTTGAGTAGAAGCTTTCTCGGCGGAGCGGAATCCAATCCTCCGGTGCTTTGCCGGCGAGGTAGTCCTTGGAAAGATTGGGCCGATCAACGGGCGGCGCTTCGTCGTTGCTGAGCATGACAATGCTGCCCTGATAGTGTTCGCGCCGCAGTTTCTCTGCCGCCGCGAAACCGGCCGCGCCGCCACCGACAATGACGATTCTCTGCGGAACCTGGCCGGAGCTTCCATTGCGCTGCTTCGGTGCCGTCCGTTTGCGTTTTTCTCCGACGAATATCCGATCATCGCGTTGTTCCACCGACCAGCAAGCGAGTGGATTAAAAGCAGGGGGGCGCAAGGCCTCGCCTGTACGCAAATCGAAGCACGCGTGATGCCAGGGACACCGGACGGTGTCTTCCACCACAAGACCGTCAGCGAGCGGCCCGCCATAATGTGTGCATGTCGCCCCTATGGCGAAGACCTCCGCCCCGCGGCGCACCAGCAGCACTTGCTCATCGCGGCAATGGCCGAGGATCTTTCCACCATCGGGAAGGTCGGTTAGCGCGATGCCCTCGACCAGATCCGGCCCGTTTGGTTTGACATGACCTTCAGCCATTTTCCTCTCCCCTGGCGCGATCCGGTGACAAAATAGCCTGTACTGCCG
>NZ_RZSW01000539.1:0-4211 GCF_003997375.1 Mesorhizobium sp. M5C.F.Ca.IN.020.29.1.1
CTCCCTTCTCCCTTGTGGGAGAATGTGGCCGCGCCCACGGGTCTTGCCTCCCGAGGACAGCTTCGCGAGGTCGGATGAGAGGTGTCCAGCTTGGTACCGACGGCGTTCCGGCCAGCACCCCTCAACCGTTTTGGCGCTGCGCGCCAATCCACCTTCTCCCACAAGAAGGGGAGAAGGGAAGAGCCGCACCAGTGCGCGCCAATATCCTGGCGCATTGCCGCCGGCCATTCGCCGCGCTATCTCAGGCGACCCTGTCTGCCCAGGCGACTCTGTCTGCCTAAGGCGACCTTTTGCCGGAGCTCCCATGTCTGAAATCGTCACCGCCGCCATGCTCGTCATCGGTGATGAGATTCTGTCCGGGCGCACCAAGGACAAGAATATCGGCCATCTCGCCGAAATCATGACGGCGATCGGCATCGACCTGAAGGAGGTGCGCATCGTTCCCGACGAGGACGACGAGATCGTCGCCGCGGTGAACGCCCTACGTGCCCGCTACACCTATGTCTTCACGACCGGCGGCATCGGCCCCACGCATGACGACATCACCGCGGACGCGATCGCCAAGGCCTTTGGCGTGCCCTGCGAATACGACGCCAAGGCCTATGCGATGCTGGAAGCGAGCTACGCCGCGCGCGGCATCGAATACACCGAGGCGCGCAAGCGCATGGCGCGGATGCCGCGTGGTGCCGACCATATCGACAATCCAGTGTCCATCGCGCCCGGCTTTCGCATCGGCAACGTCCATGTCATGGCCGGCGTGCCGTCGATTTTCCAGGCGATGCTCGACAATGTGGTGCCGACGCTGAAGGCCGGCACCAGAATGCTCTCGGCCACGGTGCACTGTCCGTTCGGCGAAGGCCTGGTCGGCGGACCGCTCGGCGATATCCAGAAGGCGCATCCGGATACGATCATCGGGTCCTACCCGAAATATGGCGACGGCAAGTTCTGGACCGAGCTGGTCGTCCGTGCCCGCAGCCAGGAGGCGCTGAACGCCGCCCACGCCGATGTCGAGGCGATGGTCGCAGGCCTCGCCAGCGCGGCCAGCTGATCTAAAGCGCGTCGCGTCTGAGAGGTTTCATGCGACGCGCTTTAGGTTCTTTTTTATGCATGTCGTTATCCCAAAACCGCTGCGCAGTTTTGGGCGACATGCATTAGCCGGAACCAAGCATGATGATGTAACGTTTCATGCGGGCGAGTTCCGATCGCCGTAAATTGAGGGGTTACCATGCGATTCAAGACCATCGTTGCTATACTGCAGAACGAACAGGACGCGGTGCGCGTGCTCGAATGCGCCATTCCGCTTGCCGACAGGTTCCAGAGCCATCTCATCGGCATTCATGCCGAAGCGCTTCCCGTCCCCTACACCTCGGCCACCGGCTTTCCGGACACCGAGTTCCTGCAGGTTTCGGCCGACATGAACAAGGAGCGTGCTGAAAAATTGCAGGCGGTTTTCCTCAGGCATGTCGACGATTCCGGCCTGTCCTTCGAGTGGCGCAGCCTCGAGAGCTTTTCCGGAGACAGCGCGCTGACCGGCATCCCAACCGTCCGCACTGCGGACTTGATCATCGCCGCGCAGCGCGAGTCGGGCGGCGACCCGAGCGCCGATGTCGACACGCTGGTCTACGACGCCGGCCGGCCGGTGCTGGTCGTGCCGCATTCAGGCCCGCTCGTCACCAGCTTCAAGCATGTGCTGCTCGCCTGGAACGGCAGCAAGGAAGCCGCTCGCGCCGCCTTCGATGCTCTGCCCTTCATCATCGATGCCGAGAAGACTGATATTGTCGTCATTGATCCGCCGGATACGCTCGACGAGGCTCCGGAGGCGGCCGGCGCCGAAATCGCCGCTGCCCTGTCCAGGCATGGCGCCACCGTCAGCGTCTCGGTGCTGCAATCGGGCGGCCACTCGGTCGACGACGTGATCCAGACCAGGGTTGCCGAAACCGGCGCCGACCTGCTCGTGCTCGGCGCCTACAGCCATTCCTGGCTGCGCCAGCTTCTGTTCGGCGGGGTCACGCGCACGGTGCTGCGCACGTTGCCGGTGGCAGCTTTCCTGTCACGGTAAGTCCACAAAGGGTACCTCCACAGGGGCGAGGCCATAGGGATCGCCGGCCGCCGCCCTTGCCAAGGCCAAGGCTTTTCAGTTAATTCCGCGCGCATTCCTTCAAGTGTTTGCGCGCGGTTTTCGCGCGCTGCGGAGTGCATGCAAAAATGTCCCTTCCCGAAAAGGCCTTTCCCGTCTCCTGGGATCAGTTCCACCGCGACGCGCGTGCGCTTGCCTGGCGGCTTGCCGGTGCCAACAAAGGCCAGTGGAAGGCGATCGTCTGCATCACGCGCGGCGGCTTGGTTCCGGCCGCCATCATCTCGCGTGAACTCGGCATCCGGGTCATCGAGACGGTTTGCGTCGCCTCCTATCACGACTACGCCAGCCAGGGGCAGCTGCAGGTGCTGAAGGAGGTCACGCCGGCACTGCTCGCCGATGACGGCGCCGGCGTGCTGATCATCGACGACCTCACCGATACCGGCAAGACCGCGGGCATCGTGCGCGCCATGATGCCCAAGGCGCATTTCGCCACCGTCTACGCCAAGCCGAAAGGCAGGCCGCTGGTCGACACCTTCGTCACCGAGGTAAGCCAGGACACCTGGATCTATTTTCCGTGGGATATGGGCTTCACCTACCAGAAGCCGATCGCCGACGATCACGTCGGCTGATTCGCGGCAACTGCTTTTTCTCCCGGAACATGCCGGCGAGCATTGCTTGCCGGCGAGCACTTCTTGAAAGAGTGCCGCGGCGCACGATATTTCCTGAATGGACGCCTGTTGGTGTGGTTAACCACTCCGTATGAGGTTTTTTACTTTTATTGCTCATGATTAGCCGTAAGATTCGCGAGACGGCAGATGATTCTGGAGGCTGGGGCAAGCTTCTCCGATGTTGACGAGGCCAGCAACGCACAACCATTTGGCCGAAAGGGTTCAGCGGCTCTTCGGCACAGCGCCGTGCCGCCTGCAGGTTGCAGCGTTGCCCTGGCGCGATACCAGGCATGGCGTCGAGATCATGCTGATCACCAGCCGCGATACCGGTCGCTGGGTGCTTCCCAAGGGCTGGCCTGAGGCCAAGGAACTGCTTTGCGAAGCGGCGGCGCGCGAGGCTGGCGAGGAAGCCGGACTGCGCGGCACGATCTCCCACCATGAAGCCGGCCGCTACTTCTATGCCAAGGCATTGGCTTCCGGCGAGGAAGTGCCTTGCGAAGTTCTGGTATTTCCGCTGCAGGTCGACAAGATCGCCGACCGGTGGAAGGAAAAGCGGTCGCGCATCCGCAAATGGGTCAGCCCCGCCGAGGCCGTGCGCATGGTCAACGAGCCGGACCTTGGTCAGATCATCACCTATTTCTGCGCTGACCCGCACCAGTTCTCCTGAGCAAGACTAGGCGCACCGGCCAAAGCTGCGCACCTGTCGCATCACCGGCGATGCTCTTTGGCGAAGAGAATCGATTTGACCACCACGGCTTTGGCGTGCGTTGTCATCACGGTCGATGGCCTGGACGTGGGACAAAATCGAAATCCTCCGCGCCACTTCTATCCCCGTTATCCACATATGTGACACACAAGATGTTGGGGTCACAAAAGCTACGCAAACGAATCCTTGACGGCGCAAAACGAGTCGCCTTTTATGGGCCATGCGCTCCTGTTGAGAGTGCGACCGGAAAGTTCTGAGCCCGGTCTTTTTCCCGGATTATGTGCGTTTTGGCCGCATTTCCGCCTGTCTACGAGGCCAGCGGATGCGTTGGGGTTGTGGGGTCTTTGGGGGCGAAAGGGAAAAATGTCGGACTGGAATAAATTGTCTGTTAACACTATATTTAGCGTTTGCAGGTAGGTTCGGCGCTAGATAGTGTGAGCTTCCCTCGATTGAGGGAGTCGAAAAAAGCTTCAGTTTTGAGGGACCCACAGGGTTCGCCGGCGCGTTGGACAGGTACTTCGCAAGGAGTTTGACCAGCAGGGCGGCGGCGGCTGTGAAAAAGGAGCCGGCCGTTTTCTAACGCCGGCAGGCGGCGGACATGCGCGTTTCGCCAAGGGGGCAGAAATCCCCTTGGAAAAGCGCTATATGTAGACACACAAAGGGATAGGACCAATGCGCATCGAGCGTCGTTTCACCAAGCAAGGGCTAGCAGGTCAAGAAGGGGCGGCTTATGCGGAGATCGAATTCCGCAAGGCGCTTT
>NZ_RZSW01000053.1:0-18581 GCF_003997375.1 Mesorhizobium sp. M5C.F.Ca.IN.020.29.1.1
CGCGAAGATAGGCTGTCAGCGTGGCTTCGTCCCATTTGACGCCGGATTTACCCGCCTCGGTCATGGGCTTGGAGTATTTGAACCCCGGATGCGTGCCGGCCGTCCGGCCGATAACGCCGCTCAACGACGGACCGATCTTGTTCGTGTCCTTGTCGACGACGTGGCAGGCCTTGCATTTGGCGAAGACCTTCTCACCCGCGGCGGCATCCTGTGCCTGAGATTGGCTCGTGATAAACGTCGCAACGGACACGACGGCGAAAAACGCGATTGCACGCATGGCATTTCCTCATTGATCGTCAAAGTGCCCTGGACGATTTGCGCATGCCTTTGTTTGATCATCGGCATGCGTCGATTATGGCAGAGCGAAAGCTTCTCCCCTGTGGAGTTGCGACGCCTGCATCTTGGAAGCTACCCGGCAGATGAGCGATGTCAACCATACAGAGGTCCAGTGAACCGCAGGCACGGCGAGAAGTGCCCGGCACGGGAGATGAGGGCAGCGCAAAACCGGAAGCGATTGCCCTGGTCGCGAGCTCGCGATTCGTTGCTTTGTTGCGGCATTTATGCTATTGATTGGCCATGGCGCTGATTTGCGCCAACGACCCGCCCGCCGAGGCGGGTTTTGTGTTTTCAGGTATCGCCGGCGTCCTTCCCGAATTCAGAGGAGCTCCGCTCCGGCGCCCTATCCATTCGACTTTGTTGACGGCCATCGGGCGAACGCGTAGCCTCAAACCATTCCGGTTTTCCACGGGCACCTCGGGACTCCGGCAGATGGCGATTTTGTCCAGGCTCGCAGATCGGGCCGGATCTCGCCGAGGCGGGCGTCTTTAAGCGCGCAAGAGGTGTTGAATGGATATGGTCGACCTCATATTGACGGTTTGCCTGATTACCAATCCGGGCAATTGCCGAGACGAGCATCTCTATTTCGAGAGCCGTGGCTCTCTCGTCCAATGTATGGTCTTGGCGCCCAGCGAAATCGCGAAATGGTCGCAGGAACACCCGACCCTCAAGGTCAAGCGCTGGAAATGCGCTTTCCCGAACAAGGACCGTGCGATCTGATCGGCGCCCCGGCCTGTTACGGCCCCGGGAGGAGACATCATCATGATTTCGCGTCGAGGAACGCTCCGTCTGGCGGCTCTTGGAACGGCCGCAGCGCTTGTCTCAAAACCCTCCTTCGCCACGAGCAAGGTTCGCATCGGCGTGCTGAAGTTCGGTACCGTGAGCTGGGCGCTCGACACCATGAAGCAACACAAGTTCGACACAGCCAACGGCATCGATCTGGAGATTGTCGATTTCGCCGGCGAGGATGCAACCAATGTCGCCATGCTGGCCGGCGCGATCGACAGCATCGTCTCCGACTGGCTGTGGGTCTCGCGTCAGCGCTCGGAAGGCGTCGACCTCACATTGGTCCCCTATTCGACCGCCGTCGGGGCAATCATGGTGAAGGAGCGGGCGCCGATCCGCACGATCACCGATCTCAAGGGAAAGATCGGCGTCGCCGGCGGGCCTCTCGATAAAAGCTGGCTGCTGATCCAGGCGCTGGCCAGACGCGATCACGGCCTCGACCTGCCGGCAACCAGCGACATCGTCTTTGGCGCGCCGCCGCTGATTTCGGAAAAGGCGATGCAAGGCGAACTCGATGCGGTGCTCAATTTCTGGCATTTTTGCGCCCGCCTTGAGGCCAACGGCTTTCGTCGGCTGATCGGCGCCGATGATGCGGCGAAAGCGCTCGGTGCCTCGGGCGCCGTGTCGGCGCTCGGCTATGTCTTTCATGACAAATGGGCGAACGAAAATCCGGCCGCCGTCCGGGGCTTCATCAAGGCTTCGGCGCAGTCCAAGGACTTGCTGGCCAGATCCGACGATGAGTGGCTGCGCCTTGCGCCGATTATCCGCGCACAGGGCAAGGAATTGGCCAAACTGCGTGACCGCTTTCGCGAGGGCATTCCCAGACGCCCGGTCGCCGAGGATGCGGCCGACGCCGGCAAGCTCTACCGCGTGCTGGCCGAGATCGGCGGCGAAAAGCTGGTCGGCCGCGCGCCGGAGATGGCGCCAGGCACGTTCTGGCAGGAGCTCCCGCAATGAGCGCACCTGATACCGGCGATCGCCCGCCGGGCGCCGTGGCCGACATCTCCAGCCAATCCAGCCTTGCAACGGCGCTGACACCCGTGCTGACGGTCGCGGTCTCTCTGCTCGGGCTTTGCCTGCTGTGGGGTCTTGCGGCAAATGCCTGGGCGAGCCGTGCCTTTCCAGGGCCGGGACAGGTCTGGCAGGTGCTGCTCGCAGAGGCGGCGAACGGCGACCTTTTCTACCATCTCGGCGCGACACTCGGCCGGGTTGCCGCGGCATATGTCGTCGCGATGGTTGTTGGCTCGGTCATCGGCGTTCTCCTCGGCAGCCACCGCAGCGCAGACCGGTTCTTCAGTCCCTGGGTGGTTCTGTTCCTCAACATTCCCGCGCTGGTGGTCATCGTGCTCGCCTACATCTGGTTCGGCCTCAACGAAGCGGCGGCGATTGGCGCGGTTGCCGTCAACAAGATCCCCAATGTCGTCGTGACGATGCGCGAAGGCGCCAGAGCGCTTGATCCGAGTTACGCCGAAATGGCCGCCGTCTACCGCTTCGGTCTTCTCGACCGTGTCCGCCACGTCCTGCTGCCGCAACTGCAGCCCTATCTTGCCGCCGCCTCACGATCCGGCATCGCTCTCATCTGGAAGATTGTCCTGGTGGTCGAACTGCTCGGCCGCTCCAACGGCGTCGGCTTCCAGATCTATCTTTATTTCCAGCTCTTCGACGTCGCCGCCATCCTCGCCTACACGCTGGCTTTCGTGGCGGTGATGCTTGTCATCGAACTCCTTCTGGTGCAGCCCGTTGAACGACATGCAACCCGTTGGCGCCGTCGTCCCGCTTAGGGTCGACATCGCCGAAAAGACCTTCAGGTCCGCGCAAGGCGTCTCGATCACGGCGCTCCAGGACCTTTCCTTCGAGGTCCGGCAAGGCGAATTCGCCTGCTTGCTGGGACCGTCGGGTTGCGGCAAGACCACGACGCTGCGCATCCTGCTTGGATTGGACAAGAACTTTTCCGGCTCATTCCAACTGCCTGAAGGCGGCTCCAACCGGATCGCCGCCGTATTCCAGGAGCCAATCTTGCTGCCGTGGCGGACGGTGGAGCAGAATGTCAGGCTGGCGCTGCCGAAAAGCCTGAGAACGAAAAATCTCGACGGGCTGTTCGACACGCTCGGCCTCGCCGGCATGCGCTCGCTCTATCCGGCCGAGCTTTCGCTCGGGCTTGCGCGCAGGGCAGCACTTGCCAGGGCCTTCGCCACCGAACCGGCGGTGCTTTTCCTGGACGAACCCTTTGCCTCGCTCGACGAACGGACTGCCGAGCGGCTTCGGCACCTGCTTTTGACCGTCTGGTCGGCGCGGCCTACGACGGCCCTGATGGTAACCCACAATCTGCGCGAGGCGCTGATGCTGTCGGACCGCATAATCGTTCTCGCGCAGCGGCCGGCCCATGTGCTCGGCATGTTCGACGTAAAGCTGCCGCGGCAATATCGCAATCCACAGGTGATGAGCGACCTATTGCGGTCGTTCCATCAAAAATTCCCAGGCGGGGCCTGATCGCCTTACGGTTCGGAATGCATAGTGGGGAAAGCCATGCCGATCGACAGGGTACGACGCAAGCTTGTGAACGGCTTCGCCTGCACCGCGGTCAGCGCCGCGATGCTGCCCTGTTGCCACGGGCGGGCCGCTCTCGCCGCGGCCGGCCTTGAATTCAAGCTCAGGAAAATCGCCGACGGCGTCTTCGCTTTCCGGGGCGTCGATGCAATGATGAGCGCCGCCAACCAGGGCGCCATCTCGAACCTGGGCGTCGTCGTCGGCACCGACGCTGTTGCCGTCATCGACAGCGGCGGCAGCCTGATCGAGGCGAACGCCTTCATCGCCGCGATCGGCAAAATAACCGCCAGGCCGGTTCGCTACCTGATCAACACCCACATGCACCCCGACCACATCTTCGGCAATGCGGCATTCCGGGAGATCGGCGCGACCATCGTCGGCCATCGCAATCTGCCGCGCGCGCTCGAGGCACGCGGCGCGTTCTACCTGCAAAGCTTCCGCGAACAGATCGGCGACGCACTCATGAAAGGGGTCGAGATCATTCCGCCGACGATGCTGGTCGATGATCGCCTGCAGCTCGACCTCGGTGGACGCGTGCTCGAATTGCAGGCATGGAAAGCGGCTCACACCGACAACGACCTGACCGTCTTCGACAGCGCGACCCACACGCTGTTTGCCGGCGATCTCGTTTTCATAGGTTCCTTGCCGACGCTCGACGGATCGCTGCTCGGTTGGCTTCGCCAGATGGATGCGCTCGCCGCGATCGGCGCCGTGCGCGCCGTTCCGGGTCATGGCCCGGTGCCGGCCGACTGGCCGGAGGCGCTGACGGCGGTGCGGCGCTATTTCGAAGTTCTGGCGCGCGATATTCGCAAGGCGATCGTCGACGGGATGCCGCTCAGCGAGGCAGTCAAGACCGCCGGCGCAAGCGAACGGGGCAATTGGCATATGTTCGACGACTACAACCAGCGCAATGCAACGGCCGCCTTTGCCGAAGTCGAATGGGAATAGATCACACCGACAAGCGTTGGACGGGATGAAGTGGATCGATTTGCCAAGGCATCGTCAAAGGCTTATCCTCGACATCGGCCTGGGCACCACCTCTCTGACATTGGTGGAGGCATCGAAATGCAGAACCACTCTTACCGGAGCCGGCAGCTCGCCTTGCCGCTCGCAGCCATCTTTGCCGCGATCATCCTGGCCGTCGGCGCGCTCTTTGGCTCCTCCGGAGCCGCCCACGCGCAACAAACAGCCGCGTCTTCGGACAGGATCTGGCAGGATTCGAAAGGCGACGTGTTCGGCGATCGGGCAATTCTGATCGATACCGGCGTCGTCAGGGTCGAGGCGCCGAAGCGGGCGCAGGATGCCGCCATCGTGCCTGTCGACATCTATATCGACCCGGCCAAGGCACCCGACGGCATCAAATCCGTCACCTTGATCATCGACGTCAATCCGGCACCGGTTGCGGCGATGTTCCAGATCGGCAAGGACGCCGGCGTGACGCATCTGTCGACGCGCGTGCGCGTCAATGACTATTCCTATCTGCGTGCCATAGCAGAAACCCAGAGCGGTGAACTTCACATGGCTCAGACCTTCGTCAAGGCGTCAGGCGGATGCTCGGCCCCGGCGGTCAAGAACCAGGACGAGGCGATGGCGACAATGGGGCAGATGAAGCTGCGCCAGTTCCCGCCGCAAGAGACGATGACAAAGGCGCAGGAATTGCAGCTGATGATCCGCCACCCGAACAATTCGGGCCTGCAGCGGAACCCGTTGACCCAGCACTTCATCCCCGCGCATTTCGTTCAGAAATTGTCGATCTCGCAGGCAGACCGGCCGATCCTCTCGATGGAAGGCGGGATATCGATTTCGGAAGACCCCAATTTCCGGTTCGATTTCACGGCGCACGGCACTGGCCAAATCCAGGTCGAAGCGATCGATACGGACGGCAAGGTGTTTCGAGATCAATGGCCACTGGAGGCTACAGGACTCTGAAGCCTCGATACCGTATGCAGCGGTTGTCTCCCGCCGTCCGCGCTCTTACCCGGGCACGCCCTAAAAGCAGCGCACGTCGGCTTCCGCCTGCGCGCGCTTCAGTTCCGTGCTTGCGGCTTTTGCCGGCGCGCTTTCGCGAAACAGTCCCGAACGCTCTCCTGTCGTCAGGGACATGCTCTTGAAGGTCTCGGCCCTTTCATAATCCTCGAACGGAAGGATCGAGGCGATGACGTCGATCGAGCAGGAACAGCTTTCCAGCGCCTGACGTGTCCGGCCATTCGTCTGCATGCAGCCGAGCACATAGTCGACAACTGTCGTTGTTGGATAATCTCCGGCGGCACCGGCCGGATTGGCGAAGGCCAGAGCCGATGCCAGGAACAGCGACAACGTCGACAAGCCGACATATCTGAGCATGGGAACCCTCCGATTGGCGCGGACATGATAGATCGAGCCCGATGGGTCGAGCCCATGGATCGAGACAGGATCACCGCACCAGTTGGCCTCGTGCCATCACCCCCGTCAAGTTCTCTTGCTGGCCATATAGTACCAAAGGAGCAAGGCCGTGCTGGCCGACAAAAGGCCTTCCAGACAGCACGATCATCCGCTGTGAATCGTGGTGCTGACCTTCATTTCATGTCTCCTTCACTATCGGCACCCGGAGCAACGGGCGCATACTTAACGTCACGCGACCCAATGAATATTCATAAATAAAAACCAATACATTCCGCCAAAAAAATACGCAAAATTGGGGAACTTATATAAATCCAGCCTCGTTCACAGTCGATCAATAGCTTTCTGTATGGGTTTTTTCATATCTATTTCTCTATATTGCAGTGCAACATAGCTGGAAGTGATTTTTCTTGCCTTCCGCCTGGGAATGACATAGCTTCATCCTGTTTCCGGCTTCAAGGGCGTCACCGTCATTAGGGAGCGGCGACAGTCTTTCGTAGGCCAAGTGGGATGGGCAGTAACGGTGCCCTCTGCTCATTCGGCTTAGGTCGTGACACGCTGCCGGAAATACTTCCCCCACATGAATCGCTTGGGCAAGCCCTCGTGGGCTCGACGGACGATTCGTCATTGTGAACCCTGGGAGGACTTTGATGCGTGTACTTGCGAAAACTGCCTACCTACTAACGACCGCGGCGCTCATGTCGTTCGGCGCGGTCCACATGACGTCGGCCAATGAAGAACTGATAAAAATGGCCGAAAATCCCAAGGACTGGGTGATGCAGACGGGTGACTACGCCAACACCCGCTTTTCCAAACTTAACCAGATCACCAAGGACAATGTGAAGAACCTGCAGGTCAAGTGGAGCTTCTCCACTGGCGTGTTGCGCGGCCATGAAGGCGGGCCGTTGATCATCGGCGACGTGATGTATGTCCACGCGCCGTTCCCGAACACAGTCTATGCTCTCGATCTCAACAATGACGGAAAGATCCTCTGGAAATACGAGCCCAAGCAAGACCCCAATGTCATTGGGATCATGTGCTGCGACACGGTCAATCGTGGCGTCGCCTATGGCGACGGCAAGATCATTCTAAACCAGGCCGACACCACCGTAGTCGCGCTCGATGCCAAGACCGGCAAGGTTGTCTGGTCGGTCAAGAACGGCGAGCAGACCGACGGCGGAAAGGGCGAATCCGGTACGTCAGCGCCCGTGGTCGTCAAAGACAAGGTGCTCGTCGGCGTCTCCGGCGCTGAATTCGGCGTTCGGGGCTGGCTGGCCGCCTACAATCTGGCAGACGGCAAGCTCGCCTGGAAAGCCTATTCGGAAGGTCCGGACGCAGACACCCTGATCGATCCCGAAAAGACCACCCATCTCGGCAAACCTGTCGGAAAGGATTCCGGCATGAACACCTGGGAAGGCGAACAGTGGAAGACAGGCGGCGGCACGACATGGGGATGGTATTCCTATGATCCCAAGCTGAACCTGGTTTACTATGGTACCGGCAATCCCTCGACATGGAACCCGGTGCAGCGCCCAGGCGACAATCGCTGGTCGATGACGATAATGGCTCGCGATGCGGATACTGGTGTTGCCAAATGGCTCTACCAGATGACCCCGCATGACGAGTGGGACTTTGACGGCATCAACGAGATGATTCTCGTCGACGGCATGGAGGTCAACGGTGCCAAGCGCGACGTGCTGGTGCATTTCGACCGCAACGGCTTTGCCTACACCATGGATCGCGCCACTGGCGAACTTCTCGTCGCCAAGAAATACGATCCGGCAGTGAACTGGGCGACGGAAGTCAACATGGACCCCAGCAGCGACCAGTATGGCCGCCCGCAGGTCGTGGCCAAATATTCGACCCAGCAGAACGGCGAAGACACCAACACGACGGGCATCTGCCCGGCGGCGCTTGGAACCAAGGACCAGCAACCGGCGGCCTATTCGCCGAAGACCGGCCTGTTCTACGTGCCGACAAACCATGTCTGCATGGACTATGAGCCTTACAAGGTGAGCTACACTGCCGGCCAGCCTTACGTGGGCGCCACCGTGTCGATGTATCCTCCCCCTGGAGCCGACCATATGGGCAACTTCATTGCCTGGGATGCTGCCAAAGGCGAGATCGTCTGGTCGAAGCCCGAGAAGTTCTCGGTGTGGTCGGGCGCGCTGGCAACGGATGGCGACGTCGTCTTCTACGGCACGCTCGAGGGCTACATCAAGGCGGTCGATCATGACGGCAACGAACTTTACAAGTTCAAGACCCCGTCCGGCATCATCGGCAACGTCACGGCCTACGAGCATGGCGGCAAGCAGTACATCGCCGTTCTGTCCGGCGTCGGCGGATGGGCCGGTATCGGTCTGGCAGGTGGACTGCTTTCGCCCGAAAACGCCGCTGCCTGGCATGGCGCCGTCGATCAGGGCCGTGCGCAAGGCGACGAGACCGCGGTCGTTGGGACTGCTGGTCTGGGCGCGGTCGGTGGCTACGCAGCACTTGCCGACTATACGACGCTGGGCGGCCAGCTCACCGTCTTCGGTCTCCCGGACTGATACACGGGAACTTAGGCACGCCTCGGGGTCTTGTGAGAAGACCAAGGCTTGAAAAGCGAGAGCCCGGATCACCGGGAAGCCAGGACCGGGCTCTCAATTTTGCCGCGCACTCCAACATCGATCAATGCCGCTTCACGACAGCAAGACCGTGTGCAGGCGAAATGAAGGAAGAGTCTCAATGTCCGTTCGCCTTGTAATTTCCGTTCTCGCTCTGGCTCTGCTGCCGCTGGCAAGTTCAAGTCTCGCGCAGGCCTCGGACAGCGCGGAAAAAGCCAAGGTGGCGACGGAAGAGGACGGCAAGTATTTCGACGCGGAGGGCAATCCGACCTACAAAATCGAAAACGGAACCGTCGATTGGTACACATTCAGCGGTTACCGCCGGTATCACTCCGATTGCCATGTTTGTCACGGACCGGACGGCACAGGTTCGAGCTATGCGCCGGCCCTGGTCAACAGCCTGAAAACCATGGATTACGCGACTTTCCTCTCGATCGTCGCCGAAGGCCGCAAGAATGTCGGCGGCGGCAAGGAGAACGTCATGCCAGCCTTTGGCGACAATAAGAACGTCTATTGCTACATGGATGATCTCTACGTCTATCTGCGTGCCCGCGCCGACGGTGCGGCGCCCCGCGGCAGGCCGCCGAAGAAAGCAGACAAGCCACAGGCAGCGAAGGATGCCGAAGCATCCTGTATGGGTGGATGATATGATTGACCGTGATGCGTCGAAGCTGCGCTTTGTCCTGCCGATGCTCGGCGCACTCGCCTTGCTGACTTGGAACGCCCAGGCGCAGGACGCCGGCCTTGGTGCCGCGGGAGAACTGGTCGACCCCGACATTCTGCGCGTCTGCGCCGATCCTTCGAACATGCCTTTCACCGACGAGAGCGGCGAAGGCTTCGAAAACAGGCTGGCCGAACTGGTTGCCGCGAAAACCGGCCGCAAGTCCGTCGCCTATACATGGTTTCCTGTTGTCGCTGGCTTCGTGCGCAACACGCTGGCGGCCAACCGATGCGACATCATCATGGGTTACGCTCAGGGCGATGAACTGGTGCAGAACACCAACGCCTACTATCGCTCCTCCTATGTGCTGGTGCACCCGAAGGGCAACGGCATAGAAGGCGTCGAGACGATCGAGGATCCGAAACTCACCGGCAAGAAGATCGGTGTCGTCGAAAGCACGCCGCCGACTGCCAATATGGCCGCCAACAAGCTCTTGCGAACGGCAAAAATCTATCCGCTGGCGGTGGATACGCGCCTCACCCCTTCCATGGGGGAAGTCATGATCAAGGACATGCTTGCCGGCAAGATCGATGCGGCTGTCATGTGGGGACCGATGGCAGGCTACTATGCCAAGGAACTCGGCGCCGATCTCACGATCGTTCCGCTGGTGAAGGAAAAAACCGGCTCGCGCATGTCCTACCGCATCACCATGGGCGTGCGTCCATCCGACCAGGAATGGAAGCGGACGCTCAACCGGGTGATCAGGGAAAACCAGGCGGAGATCAACAGGATCCTGCTGGACTACAATGTGCCGCTGATCGACGAACACGATAATCCGATCACGCAATGACGAAACCGGTATGAAGGGAAAGGAGACGATTTTGCTGGTCGCTGCGGGCCTTCTGGGTCTGACCCCACCGATGTGGGCTGGCGATGTCGCCGAGCCCGGTGGCTACCGGATGAACGATTATCGGGCGCCGGTGCCGCAGACGCTGCGGGGCGCAAGCGTGGTGACGACAGCAGAGGCGGAGGCGCTGTGGCGGGAGAAGAAGGCGGTGTTCTTCGACGTCATGCCGAACACGCCGAAGCCGGCTAATTTGCCGGCAGGAACGATTTGGAGAGACACGATCAGAAAGGACATCCCGGGCAGCACCTGGCTGGCCAATGTCGGTTACGGCGCTATATCCGAGGAGACCGCCAACTATTTTCGCCAAGGCCTCGCGGCCGAAGCCGGTGCCGACAAGTCGCGCGCGATTTTGTTCTACTGCATGACGAATTGCTGGATGTCGTGGAATGCCGCGAAACGGGCCGTCGAGTGGGGCTACAGCTCGGTGATCTGGTATCCGCCCGGCGCCGATGGATGGGAACGTGCAAACCTTCCGCTGGAGGAGAGGAAGCCTTACGTGATCAGCAATTGAGCATGAGCATATTGTTACTTTCGATCGTCTTGTTTTTCGAGTTTTAAGAACCTACCGTTTCATTTGTCCATTTTGAGAGCTGATGGACGAGCCATTGCAATGGTGCCCAGCAATGGTTGACTGACAAAAGGATCGGCCCCTTCGGGCTGGTAGAAGAGGAGAAATGCCATGAAGAAGAGCTGGACGAAACCGACCATGTGCCAAGTTGCTGCGGGCTTCGAAATTTCGCGGTATCTGCCTGCTGAAATTCCTCCCAAGAAGTAGGCCGCAGAGGTGCGTGTCCCTGGCAACGGGGGCACGCACTGCCTTGCCGCGCGAGGTCTTCGTGAAAGGCTTTGGCGCGTTCGATTCGGGCGAGAAGCCATTCGCGGTCGAAAAGTTGCTGTTGGTTGAGTGAGCCGCAGAGCGGGCATTGCAATGCGCTTGAAAATCATCGGCTCGGCGGCAGGCGGCGGCTTTCCGCAATGGAATTGCAACCATCGCCTGAGCCGCGCGGCTCGCACCGGGATGGCCGGCGTCCATTCGCGAACCCAATCAAGCATCGCCGCGTCAGTGGATGGGGCCGGCTGGGTGCTCTTCAACGCCTCGCCCGATATTCGCCAGCAGATTGCGCAAACGCCTGAATTGCAGCCCGCGTACGATGCGCCGCTGCGTTCGACACCTATTCGTGCGGTGGTGCTGACCAATGCCGATGTCGACCATGTCGCCGGCCTGCTAAGCTTGCGTGAGCGGCAGCCCTTCGTCATCTACGCAACGACAAAGGTTCTGGCAACGCTGGAGGCGAATTCGATTTTCAATGTTCTCGATCCGACGCTCGTGCCACGACGCATCTTGCCGCCGGCGGAAGAACTGGCGATCTGCGATGCCAATGGCAACGACACCGGCGTGACTGTCGAGAGCTTTCCGGTGCCCGGAAAGATAGCGCTCTACCTTGAGGAAAGAGGCCAGCCGGATGCCAATTTCAGCTCCGAGTCCGGAGACACGATCGGCGTCCGTATCGCCGGTACCGGCAGTCGCGGCTCCGTCTTCTATATCCCGGGCTGCGCGCGCATCGATGCGACCCTGCGCACGCTTCTAGCCGATGCCGCCTGCCTCCTGTTCGACGGCACGGTCTACACGGACGACGAGATGATTGCTGCCGGCGTCGGCCAAAAAACCGGGGCGCGCATGGGGCATCTGGCAATGTCAGGAGACGCGGGTTCGATCGCCGGCTTGGCCGATGTAAGGATCGGCCGCCGTGTCTTCGTCCACATCAACAACACCAACCCCGTTCTGGACGAGAATTCCGCCGAACACGCAGCGGTCAAAGCGGCCGGCTGGGAAGTCGCCGGCGACGGGATGGAGATGGAATTTTGAGTGATTTCCACGACGCGGCCAGGAACGGCCTGTCCTTCAGCGAGCTCGAAGCCGTGCTGCGTCAGGTCGGTGCCGAGCGATATCACAACCGCCATCCTTTCCATCACAGGATGACCAGTGGTGCGCTGTCGAGGACCGAGATGCAGGCCTGGGCGCTGAACCGCTACTGCTACCAGGCTGTCATCCCGCGCAAGGATGCCATGATTCTCGCAAATGCCGAGGACCCGGCGTTTCGCGCCGCCTGGCGCAAACGCATCGAGGACCATGATGGCGAGGACGGCTGGAGCGGCGGTATCGCGCGCTGGCTGCATCTGGCGACCTCGCTCGGCCTCGACGCCGAGGCGGTGAAGAGCGAAAGGCTGGCGCTGCCGGCGACACGTTTCGCGGTCGGTGCTTACCTCTCCTTTTGCACGAACCGGACGCTGTTCGAGGCGGTCGCGTCGTCGCTGACCGAGATGTTTTCGCCGCTCGTCATCGGCGAGCGGGTGCCGGCGATGCTGGCCAAATACGATTACATCACCGAGGATACGCTTGCCTACTTCACCCGACGGCCCGAACAGGCCTCGCGCGACGCCGACTTTGCCCTCGCCTACGTGCTCAGCCATGCCGACACGGCGGAGCGCCAGCAGCAGGCGATCGATGCGCTGGTGTTCAAATGCGATATACTCTGGGCCATGCTCGACGCGCTTCAACACGCTTATGCCGAGCCGGGAAACATCCCGCCCGGCGCCTTCCGTCCGGAGACAGCCCGATGATGGCGCTGCGCGAAAGAGCTTTGGTGTCGTCACGATCGGTGCCGTCGCTGCCGAAGCACGTGCGCATACAGTACGATCCCGTGCGGCAGGCCTTCGCCGTGCTTTCGCCGGAAAAAGTATTTTGGCCGAACGACATCAGCCTCGACATATTGCGCCGCTGCGATGGACGGTCCACGGTCGGCCACATCATTGCCGACCTTGCCGCGGATTATGACGCCGAACAGGAGGCCGTGGCGGCCGACGTCGTCGCCTTCCTGCAGGAATGGTCGGACAAGCTGCTGGTGAAGCTATGAGCGAGCCCCTTCTCCCTCCGATCGGCATGCTTGCGGAACTGACGCATCGCTGCCCGCTGCAATGCCCTTATTGCTCCAATCCGCTCGAATTGCTGAAGGCCAATCGCGAACTCGATACACAGACCTGGCTCGACCTGTTCTCGCAGGCCGCCGATCTCGGCGTTCTCCAGGTGCATCTGTCGGGCGGCGAACCGACGCTGCGCCGCGACCTCGAGCAATTGATCGCCGGGCTTTCGGCGCGAGGCGTCTACACCAACCTGATCACCGCCGGCGTCGGCATCGCCGAAGACCGCATCGAGGCGTTTGCCGAAGCCGGGCTCGACCATCTGCAGCTGAGCTTCCAAGGCGCACGTCCGGCGACCACCGACCGCATAGGCAACCACAAAGGCGGCCACGAAAAGAAGCTGGAGACGGCACGCCGCGCTCGCGCGGCCGGCCTGCCGCTCACCATCAACGCACCGATCCATCGTCACAACATCGAGGAGGTGCCGGAATTCATCGATCTGGCCCTCTCGCTGGGCGCGGAGCGGCTCGAGATCGCCAACGTGCAGTACGCTGGCTGGGCGCTGACCAATCGCGATCAACTGATGCCCGAGCGTGCTGCGGTCGACCGGCAGGCGGAAATCGTCGCGGTGGCGCGCGAACGGCTCACCGGCATCATGAACATCGATTTCGTCACGCCGGATTATTTCGCTGTCTATCCCAAGCCGTGCATGGGCGGCTGGGCGCGCGACGCGTTCATGGTGACGCCGGACGGCACCGTGCTGCCATGCCATGCCGCACAGACCATCCCGTCGCTCAGTTTTGAGCGTTTCGGACCGCGCAGCTTGGCCGAGATCTGGACGGATTCGCCGGCATTCAACGCCTTTCGCGGCACCGACTGGATGCAGCAGCCCTGCCGCAGCTGCGAGCGGCGTGAGATCGACTGGGGCGGCTGCCGCTGCCAGGCGATGGCGATCGCCGGCGATGCCGCCGCGACGGACCCGGCTTGCGCGAAATCGCCGATCCATGCGCGCATGGCAATGCTGATCGACGAAGCCCAGCGTGCTGCGGCAGTTCCTTCGAACGACGAACAATTCGTCTACCGGCGGATCGGCGTCGTGACCGAGCCCGCCTGACGCGCGCTCTTCTATTCCACCGTCTCGCGCTCGCGCACCGAGTCGGCGAAAGCCAGTGCATCGCGATTGACCGCGACATTGTGCACGCGAAAGATCGAAGCGCCCTTCAGCCGCAAGATGACGCTGGTCGCCGCTGTGCCGACGTCTCGCCCCTCGTCGCTTCCGCCGACCAGGTGACGGACAAGACGCTTGCGTGACGTGCCGACCAGCAATGGAAAACCGAGAGCGCGCAATTCACCGAAGCGAGCCATAAGCTCAAGGTTTTCCTCTCCGTCCTTGGCGAAGGCGAAGCCCGGGTCCAGCACGATCCGGTCGTCGGGGATGCCGGCGTCGCGCGCGATCTCCAGCGATCTGTTCAGAAACAGGAACTGGTCGGCGATCACATCCGCCATTTTTTCGCGGCCGCGCCCGGTGTGCATTATGACGAGGCCGGCCCCGGTTTCCGCCGCGACATGCGCGATGTCGGGCTCGCGCTGCAGGCCATGCACGTCGTTGACGATATGTGCGCCCGCAGCGACCGCCAGGCGCGCCGTCTCGGCCCGATAGGTGTCGACCGAAACGAGGGTGCCGCCGTCGGACGACAGCGCCTCTATGACCGGGAGGATGCGCGATTGTTCCTCGCGCGCCGAAACGGCGCCGGCTCCGGGCCGGGTGGATTCGCCGCCGACATCGATGATCGCCGCGCCCTCGCCGATCATGCGCCGCGCCTGCTGGAGCGCCGGCTCCGGCCGATCGAATTCCCCCCCGTCGGAAAAACTGTCCGGCGTAACGTTCAAAATCCCCATCAGCAACGATTTCGCGCCAATGTCGAGATGCCGTCCATGAGCAAGGTGCCAGCGCGTCATGCATCAACCTTCCGGCATACTAGAAGCCATTCGCGACACGATTGTCACTCACACGAGTCCGGTTTCCCCATCTACCTATGCTCGCGAAACTACAAGGAGCGTAGCAATGACCAAGGAAAGCTTTATCTACACGACCTATGTTGTCTCGACACCGGGAAAGGTGTTTGAGGCAATAACGAAACCGGACCTCGCACGGCACTACTGGGGGCACGAGAACGTCTCTGACTGGAAGCCGGGTTCAAGATGGGAACATATCCGCGCCAATGATGAACGGACCGTCGAACTCGTCGGCAAGGTCGTCGAGATGTCGCCGCCGACCCGTCTCGTCATCACCTGGGCAAACGCTTCGCAGGCATCTGATCCGGCGAGCTACAGCCGGGTGACATTCGAGCTCGAGGAATACGAGGCCATGGTCCGGCTGACCGTCACCCATGACGAACTCGAAGCCGGCAGCGGGATGGCGAACGGCATCAAGCGCGGTTGGCCGATCGTCCTCTCCAGCCTGAAATCCTTCCTCGAAACGGGTCAGGCGATCGATGTCTTCGCCAGGCCGCGCGCCTCCGAACGAGCGGCCTGACCCAGGACAAAGGACCGAGCAGATGAGCACTCTCTACACCGGCGGATGCGCGTGCGGCGCGGTGCGCTACGAGGCAAAGGCAGCCCCGATCTTCGAAAACCACTGCCAATGCCGCGATTGCCAGAAAAGAAGCGGCACCGGTCATGGATCCTATCTGACGTTTGCATCGCGAGCGGACGTGGCGATCACCGGCACGACGACGGACTGGCGTATCGCGGCGGACAACGGAAATGTCAAAATCCATTCCTTCTGCTCGGTCTGCGGAACCCCGGTTTACTTGACATACACCGCCATGCCGGACCCGATCACGGTCCATGCCGCAAGCCTCGACGATCCGAGCCGGTTCAATCCGACCGTTGTGACCTACGGCAGCCGGGCCCTCCCCTGGGACAGGATGGAAACCGGGCTGACGACGTTCGAAAAGATGCCGCCAGGCCCGGCGTCATAGCGGACGCGCACTATCTTCATGAGGCGGATCTGCGCCCACCGCGGGCGCGGATCGAAGGCACGGCAGGCAGAAAGGAAATAGCGCACCTGTCACCGTAATTCGCGGTTGTGCCCATCACACTCACCGCTCAGCGATTGCCGTACTCGTCATGGCGGCGCCACCATGCCTGGGGGAACTCGAGCCCGTTCTCGTTCCTTCCCCACGGAGCCAGGTCGAGGACACGGTAGACCCCCATAAGCGCCTCGGTGCCACGGGCGTAGGTGGAGTAGGTGTGGTAGACGGCACCGTCCTGGAGCGCGAAGACGCTCATTCCCTCCTTCTGCGGCTCGGCCCTGTCAACATGCTGATAGTTATAGTCGGCGCCGTCTCTCTGCTGCTCTTCGGTGAAGGCGGCGCCGAAGTCGTATTTAAAATCGCTCCCGAGCGACGAAACCCACGGAAAGCGCCAGCCCATTTGCTGCTTGTAATCCCGGAGCTCCTGCAACGGGGCGATCGATTCGCAAACGAGGGTAATGTCGCGGCCGTTCAAGTGGGGGATGACGCAGTCGAAGTGATCGGCGATCAAGGAGCATCCGGTGCATCCTTGGCGCTCATCGGTGAGTCGGTATCCGTAGCCGAACATGAAATGATAGACGAAGAGTTGCGAGCGCCCTTGGAAAAGGTCGGCGAGCGAGGCGCTTCCCTCCTCGGTCTCCAATAGATACTCCTTATCGATCCGAACCCACGGCAGCTCCTGTCGCTGTCGCGCCAGCTCGTCGCTCTGCCGCATGAGCCGTTTCTCCGCCTCGAGCAGTGCGAGCCGCGCTTCCAGCCATTCTTCGCGTGTTCCGGTCTTGTGTTTCGTCATCGCTCCTGTCTCCTTACTCGGGGGGCTTCCTTTCCGTTCCTCGAAGCAACTTGTTGCGTCAGGAGATAAACTAACGCCGGAGGCGAAACATGGTAGCCAGATGTGGGGCGGGTTGCCGATGGACTCCCTGATCACGGATGCCAATGGTGTCACTTTGGCCTTCGAAGACTACAAATGGATAGCGCTCCCGCTCGAACACCTCTGTTCGATGGGTTGCGGACCGCAGGCTAAAAGAAGGACGGAGTCACAAGGCGAGGTGCTGATGTTCCCTCGCGGCGGGCATTTCCTGCTTGAGACGCACGCCGAACCCGGCGCCCTCCCTCTTGATGGAGTTCATCAAGCGAACACAGGGGGAGCGGCGACGGCACCTACAACGGCCAGCCCATGTCGACCCGAAGATCCTGCAGCCCGCCATGTCCGCTGATAACCGAGCAGCTGTCGACAACAAACCTCGACTTTCTCACGCGCCTGTGGGCCGTGTGGAACCTGCGCCAAACTCGTGAGTTCCAGATAACGCCCAGTCCGTCCGGCGCTTTGGCTGATCCTCGACCTTAAGCTCAGCCAGCCTGGCATGGCATCGCCGCTCTTGCGAGTTTACGCTGGCCATCCAGCGTCCCGAGACGCCGACAATGAAACGCCGAAGATGAACGAGAAAGAAGCAGCGGAAATTGAGCGCAACGAGATGTCGCGAACCCTGATTGTCATTGGTTTGATTATAGTCGCCACAGGCCTATTGTGGCCCTGGTTGTCTCGAATCGGTCTGGGCAGACTGCCTGGCGACATCGTGATCGAACGTGAGAACTTTACGTTTTATGCTCCGATCGGCACCGGAATATTGATCAGCATCGTTCTCTCTTTTGTTCTGTGGCTACTCAACCGGTAACGAGTCCGGCGAGCCTGCGTCTCCGGAGGGAACGGACGACGCGGGGAGCAACCCGATCTGGCAGCAATAGCGATTGCGCCTTATCTCGGCGAAGGCGGTTTTTCCGCTGCTCGGCAACAGAAACTCTTGAATAGGACACGGCTTTCACCAATTCGATTTTGCTGGGCGAGTCACCCGGCGGTACGGCGGGACCTATACAGCCCCCCGTCTACTTCGGAGGATGCGGCTGTGAGCGCGAGATTCTCTACGAGCTACGTGTGTTGTCAGGGAGGCCTGAAATGCGCCGGGATTATCGCGACTGGGATGCTGTGATGCTTTGGTCGGGTATCGGATTCATTCTGATCCTATGGTCCACGTCGATTCCCAAGGCCCTAACCGAGTGACTCAGAAAAGGGCGGGTCCTTGGCCGCCTCCTATGTTGAATTCGTATTGGCAGAAGCAGCCGCGCTCGCAGATCCGCATTCGTGACCTATGGTATCCGCGCCCTCCCTTGGGACAAGATTGATACCGAGCTGAAGACGTTCGAGAAGATGCCGCCAGGCTGCCCGGCCCGGCGGCAGGGCGGACGCGCACTATCTTCAGGAGACGGATCTGCGCCCACGACGGCATTACGGATCGAAGGCACGGCAGGCAGAAAAGAAAATAGTGCACTGTCACCGCAATTCGCGGTTGTGCCCATGACACTCAGCGATTGCCGTACTCGTCATGGCGGCGCCACCATGCCTG
>NZ_RZSW01000540.1:0-4208 GCF_003997375.1 Mesorhizobium sp. M5C.F.Ca.IN.020.29.1.1
TTGCGGCACAACGCGACAGCGTCGTCTACCGCACGCCGGTGGCGCCGCTGGTCCAGCGCATGGTACGCGTGCTGCAAAAACTCAACCCGCAGACCGCTCTCTCGCTGTCGCTGCCCGCAGTCGATATCGTCTTTGCCGGCGAACGCGAGGATTTGGAAGAATTGCTTGGCAATCTGCTCGACAACGCCATGAAATGGGCAAAGAGCGCGGTCGCCGTGTCGGTGGCGCCGATCTCCGGCAAGAAGAGTGGCGTCGGCAAGGAGGGTGCTGTCGATCTGTTCGAGATCAGCATCGAAGATGACGGCCCGGGCATTCCCGAAGACAAGGCGCGCGAGGCGCTGAAGCGCGGACGGCGGCTCGACGAGACAAAGCCGGGGACCGGGCTTGGACTTGCCATTGTCGCCGACCTGGTCAACGAGTATGGAGGCGTTCTGGCTCTGGAACGGTCGAGCATGGGCGGGTTGAAGGCGGTGGTTCGATTGCGGAGCCTTCACTAGACTTATGCTTTTGCTGGGCTAGTCGACATTGATCGACCGTGCGTGATATTGCGGCATGTCGACTGGTCCCGGAGCCGTCGGCCGCGGCCAAATTTCCGACAAACATCGTCACTATGGCCACGCTGACTTCCCCCGATGGCGCGGCCCAGCTCTAACTCAAGAAAACTGGTTGTTGGCATGAAGATTCGCGTCGCGCTCGTTTCCGCACTGCTGGCCGTTTCCGGCTGCACGACGCTGGGCAGGAGCCCTGGCTCCACGGTGGCGCCGCAGCCGGCCGCCACGCCGCAAAGTGACGGCAAGATCGCGACGACGATCATTTCCGCCATGGGAGGCGGCCTCGTCAGCGGATCGATCGGTGCCGGTTTGAGCGATCCCGAAAAGCGCAAGGCGCTGGAAGCGGAATACAGGGCGCTGGAGTACACCGCGAGCGGCCAGAAGGTGAGGTGGAAGAGCGATCGGTCGGCGCATTACGGTGAAGTCGTGCCCGCCCAGCCCTATCGTGTCGGCTCGCAGGACTGCCGGCAATACACCCATACAGTCTTTACCGGTGCCGCCGGCACCACCGCGCGCGGAACCGCTTGCCGCAACGCCGATGGCAGCTGGACGCCACTGACATAACGACCGGCCGAAGGCTCCGGTTGACATCAATCAAGGACATGCGACGCTCCTGCCGTCAAAGCGTCGCAGGACCCCTGTGTTGGCAGGGCAGGGCTCTGCCGTTATTGGAATAAGCATGCTGTTCTGGGTCATAGCTGCCATTCTCACGCTGGGTGCAAGCCTGGCGGTTCTGATACCGCTGGCCAGCGGCTCGAAGGGTGGTGCGGCGAGCAGCGATCATGACCTTGAAGTCTATCGCGACCAGTTGTCCGAGCTTGACCTGGACGTGGCGCGTGGCCTGATCCAGCCGGCGGAGGCCGAAGAGGCGCGTGCGGAGATCGCCCGCCGCATCCTTCGACTTGACAATGCCGCCGACAAGTCAGCGGCGCGGCAGCCGTCAATGGCGACCAGGCTGGTTGCGACGGCCGCGGTCCTGGCGGTTCCGCTGGTCAGTTGGGGCTTGTACAGCCAGCTCGGCTCGCCCGATCTGCCGTCGCAGCCGCTCAGCGAGCGACTGGCCAAGAATCCCGCCGACAGTTCGGTGGAGGAACTGGTGGCACGCGCCGAGGCCCACCTTGCCGCGAATCCGTCCGATGGCAGGGGTTGGGGCGTTCTGGCGCCGGTCTATCTGCGCATGCAGCGGTTTTCCGACGCGGTGACGGCGTACCGGAACGCCATTCGCCTCGACGGCGACAGTGCTGCCCGCCAGGCCAGCCTCGGAGAGGCGATCGCCAGCGCAGCGGGCGGCATAGTCTCGGCCGACGCTCAGGCCGCCTTCGAGGCGGCGCTGAAGCTCGATCCGGCAAATCCGAAGGCCAGCTTTTATCTGGCGATGGGCATGGCGCAGGAAGGCCGCACTGAGGAGGCCACAGCTGTCTGGCAGAAAATGCTAGCGGCCTTGCCGCAGGACTCAGCCTGGCGCGGCGCCGTCGAGCAGGCACTGGCCGAATCCGCCAAGCAGAACGTCGCTTCGGGAGTGCCTGCAAAAGGCCCGGACGCCGCGAATGTCGATGCAGCCTCGTCGATGTCGCCGCAGGACAGGGAAGCGATGATCAACACCATGGTTGCGGGACTTGATGAAAGACTTCGGCAAAACCCGCGCGATGTGGAAGGATGGATGCAGCTTATTCGTTCCTATGTCGTGCTGGGCAAGGCCGATCAAGCACGCGACGCGCTTAATCGCGGTATCGCCGTTTTTGGCTCAGATAGTGAGGAAGCGAAGAAATTCACCGCCTTTGCCATCTCGCTCGGCCTGACGGCGACGGAGTAAAACATGACGCGCAAGCAGAAAAGATTGTCGGTGATCGCCGGAGGGTTGGCCTTCCTCGGTGCCGCCACCGGCCTGACCTTCTACGCGCTCGGCCAGAAGGCCTCCTACTTCTACATGCCCGCCGATCTGACCACCGCCAGCCTGCAGCCTGGGCAGCGTATCAGGCTCGGCGGCCTCGTCGAAAAAGGCACGATCGAGCGCGGTCAGGGGGCTACCGTCGCTTTTTCGGTGACCGACAACCAGAAGCAGGTCAAGGTCACCTACACCGGCATTCTTCCCGACCTTTTTCGTGAGGAGCAGGGCGTCATCACAGAAGGCACGTTTCGCCCGGACGGCGTCTTCGTCGCCGACAGCGTGCTGGCCAAGCACGACGAGAACTACATGCCCAAGGAGGTGGCCGACGGCCTCAAGTCCAAGGGCGTGTGGCAGGAGAGCAAGAGTGACTAAGCAGGTTCCGCAAAAGTGTCTCACGGTTTTGCGGCAAGAACCTGTGGCAAAACAAAAACCTGGCGGGCGCCACAATGGTTGAAACCGGACATTTCGCGCTGGTCCTGGCGTTCGCGCTGTCTTTGGTGCAGACGCTGGTGCCGATGTTCGGCGCGCACATGAACAACCAGAAAATGATGGCCGTCGGCGGTCCGGTCGCGGTGACCGGCTTTACCTTGACCGCTCTGTCCTTCGCGGCGCTGGCCATAGCCTATGCGACGTCCGATTTTTCGGTGGCCAACGTCTGGGACAACTCGCATTCGCTGCAGCCGCTGATCTACAAGATCACCGGCACTTGGGGCAATCACGAGGGCTCGATGCTGCTCTGGGTGCTGATCCTGACCTTTTTCGGCGCCCTCGTCGCGGCTTTCGGCCGCAATCTTCCCGCGGCCCTTCGAGCCAATGTGCTGGCCGTGCAAGGGGCGATCGGCGCCACCTTTTTCCTGTTCATCCTGGCGACATCAAACCCGTTCGCCAGGCTCAATCCGGCGCCGATCGAGGGCCGCGATCTCAATCCGATCCTGCAGGATCTCGGCCTCGCCATCCATCCGCCGCTGCTCTATCTCGGCTATGTCGGCTTCTCGATTTGCTTTTCCTTCTCGGTCGCCGCCCTCATCGAAGGCCGCATCGACGCGTCGTGGGCCCGCTGGGTGCGGCCATGGACGCTGGTCGCCTGGATGTTCCTGACCGGCGGCATCGCCATGGGTTCCTACTGGGCCTATTACGAACTTGGCTGGGGTGGTTTCTGGTTCTGGGATCCGGTCGAGAACGCCTCCTTCATGCCTTGGCTGGGGGGCACGGCGCTGCTCCATTCGGCGATCGTCATGGAAAAGCGCTCGGCCCTGAAGATATGGACACTGTTGCTGGCGATCCTGACCTTCTCGCTGTCGCTGCTCGGCACCTTCCTGGTGCGCTCAGGCGTGCTCACTTCCGTCCACGCCTTCGCCACCGATCCGGCGCGAGGCGTGTTCATTCTCTGCATCCTGACACTGTTCATCGGCGGATCGTTGGCGTTGTTCGCCCTGCGCGCCTCGAGGTTGACGGCCGGCGGCCTGTTTCATCCGATCTCGCGCGAAGGAGCGCTGGTCCTCAACAACCTGTTCCTGACCACGGCCACTGCCACCGTGCTGATCGGCACATTGTATCCGTTGGCGGTCGAGGCCGTTTCAGCCGATAAAATTTCGGTCGGCGCGCCGTTCTTCAACTTGACATTCGGACCGCTGATGGTGCCGCTATTGGTCGTGGTCCCATTCGGACCATTGCTGGCCTGGAAGCGCGGCGACATCTTCGCCGTCGCCCAGCGCCTGATGGCGGCCTTCGCCGCAGCGCTTCTGGCCGTGCTGGTAACGGCCTTGTTC
>NZ_RZSW01000541.1:0-4207 GCF_003997375.1 Mesorhizobium sp. M5C.F.Ca.IN.020.29.1.1
CGCGAAAGGGCACGCAACAACGCGATCATGCCACCTTGCGGGCAATACCCTCCATCGTGTCTGTGCGATCGGCCGCGATGATTCGAAGCCTCTCGGTTGGATCGCGGCCGAACGGCACCTCGATGGCGACGTGGAGATCGGCGCGCGTCAAGCCGATGTCGGCGAGTTCGGAGTCCGACATCTCGCCAAGGCGATAGAAGGCGCGGCGGTTTTTCCAGGCGCGATAGACGTTGGAGATGGTGTTGACTACGCGCGTCGCAATAGCCGGACGCGACGTAATGCGCGAAGTCTCGGTGGCGAAATCAAACGTAGCCATGTCAGTCTCCTTCATTCGAACGGACGAGACAGGTGATCGGCGCTGGCAACAGCGGCCGTTCCGGTCCCGATTCACTTACAAGATGCATGTCGTCGTCCTAAAACCGCTTTTAGGTGACATGCATTGCCTTGATGTGGACAATCGTAAATTTGCCATCGTTCGATTGATTAATCCAACGAATGTTTCTAATCTTTAGCATCAACAGCAGTGATGGATTGGACCGATGAAAGCGCCACTCGATCTCGATCAGTTGCAGACCTTCGTCACGATTGTCGACACCGGCAGCTTTACCCGCGCGGCAGAAGAGGTGCATCGGACCCAGTCGGCGGTGTCCATGCAGATGCGCCGGCTGGAGGAGCGGATCGGCAAGCCACTGTTCGAAAAGGACGGGCGTACCAACAGGCTTACCGAGGACGGCGACAGGCTGCTCTCCTACGCAAGACGGCTGCTGTTCCTCAATCGGGAAACGCTGGCCGCCTTCGACGACCGGCGGCTCGAAGGCACGATCCGCATCGGCACGCCGGACGACTATGCCGATCGCTTCCTGCCCGAGATCATGGCCCGCTTCGCCCGTTCCAATCCACGTGTCGAGCTGACCGTCATCTGCGAGCCGACGCCGGGGCTGGTCGAGCATATCAAGCGCGGCAATCTCGATCTGGCGCTGGTGACGCATAATGACGCGCACGGTCAGTCGGAAGTGGTGCGGCGCGAACCGCTGCTGTGGGTCACTTCGGCCAACCACGCGACACATGAGCAGGACACATTGCCGATGGCTTTCGGCCGCCCGAACTGCATCTGGCGGCGGGCTGCCGTCGACGTGCTCGATCGGCAGAACCGCGACTACCGCATCCTGTTCACCAGCTTCTCGGCAACCGTCATCACCGCCGCGGTGCTTTCCGGCCTGGCGATCTCGGTGCTGCCGGAATGCGCGCTGCGGCCCGGCATGCGGGTTCTGGGCGACGCCGACGGGTTCGGCGCCCTGCCCGATTGCCGCATCGGCATCATGCGTGGCCAGACGTCGCGGCCGGAGATCGTCGATGCGCTGGCCCGCCACATTTCGGAAAGCCTCGACAATATTTCCGTGCCGCTCGGCGAAGATACGGGAAGCTTCGACTTCGCGGCATTTGCCTTCTCTAAGACGAAGCGGACCAAGCCGAACCAGATCTCGCCGGGCTGGTGAAAAACCCCCGCAATTGGCCGGCACAGGACACACCCGTCTTGACGCGGACGGACAACCGCCCCCCAATCGGCCAATGAGCGACGCAGTATCCGAATCACGCACCAACGCCACCGAATACACGGTGAGCGAGATTTCCGGCGCGCTGAAGCGCACGGTCGAGGACGTCTTCGGCAATGTGCGGGTGCGCGGCGAAATATCCGGCTATCGCGGGCCGCATTCCTCCGGCCACGCCTATTTCTGCCTGAAGGACGACCGCGCACGGCTCGACGCCGTGGTCTGGAAGACCACGATGAGCCGGCTGAAGTTCCGCCCCGAAGAGGGCATGGAGGTGATCGCCACCGGCCGGCTCACCACCTATCCTGGAAAGTCCAACTACCAGATCGTCATCGACAATCTGGAGCCGGCCGGCGCCGGAGCGCTGATGGCGCTGCTGGACGAGCGCAAGCGCCGGCTGCAGGCCGAAGGCCTGTTCGATGCCGGCCGCAAGCGCTTGCTGCCATTCATGCCGCGCGTCATCGGCGTCGTCACTTCGCCGACAGGCTCCGTCATTCGCGACATCATCCACCGGATCAAGGACCGGTTTCCGCTGCACGTGCTTGTCTGGCCGGTGCGGGTGCAGGGCGAGACGGCAGGCGCCGAAGTGACCGCTGCCGTCAACGGCTTCAACGCACTGGCGCAGGATGGCATTATTCCGCACCCCGACGTGTTGATCGTGGCGCGCGGCGGCGGCAGCCTGGAGGACCTTTGGGGGTTCAATGACGAGGGGCTGGCCCGCGCCGTCGCCGCCTCGCGCATTCCGGTGATCTCCGCTGTCGGCCATGAAACGGACTGGACGCTGATCGACCTGGCGGCGGATGTGCGGGCGCCGACACCGACGGGGGCTGCTGAGATCGCCGTGCCGGTCAAAGTCGACCTCGAAGCGACGCTTGCCGGTCTTGGCGCGCGGCTGAAGACCGCGGCATCGCGCAATTTCGAGCGCAAGCGCCAGGCGGTCCGTGCCGCTGCCCGGGCGCTGCCCTCGCCCGACCAGTTGCTGGCGCTGCCGCGCCGGCGTTTCGACGAGGCGACCAGCCGGCTGGGCCGGGCGCTGTCCGTCAGCGTCCAGCGCAAGCGAGCTAGGCTTCAAGCGCAGCGGCTGACGCCGGCCACCCTGTCGCGACGCATGAACGAGGCCCGCACGCTGGCCGGCCGCGACCTCGCCCGTGCGCAGGCGGCGTTCTTCGCCATCGTGCGCGAGCGGCGAACGCGGTTTTCGCGCGCCGCGGCGCGGCTGTCGCCGGCGCCGATCGCAAGGCGGCAGAAATTGCAGGCAGATGGCCTGGCGGCGCTGTCGCGGCGACAGGACCGGGTGATTTCCGTACGGCTCGAGCGCTTGCGCGGGAAATTGACCCAGGCCGACCGGCTGCTGGCCACGCTGTCGCACAAGGCGGTGTTGGCGCGTGGCTTCGCCTTGGTGAAAGACGCCGACGGCGCGGTGATCAAGCAAGCGGCGGAAGTGGTGCCGGGTATGGCACTTTCGCTGGAGTTTGCCGACGGGACCGCCGATGCGGTTGCGACCAGCGGTGCCGCGCGGCCGAAAACAACTGCTAAGCCGGCCGCCAAAGCCAAGGAGCGTGGCAATCAAGGCTCCCTGTTCTGAGTGGCAATGATTTCTGAGTGCCTATGATTTCTGAGTGCCTATGATTTCTGAGCCCGCATGACCGACAATCATCACCAGACGACGCCTTCCGGCAGGCCACGCGCGCGAGCCTTCGGCATAAGTTTTGACGGCACGCCTGGGCCGTTCAACGCCATCACCGATGTGGCTGGCGTTGCGGTCGGTTATTCGACGCTGATTTTGGGCGATGGTGCGCTGGTGGTCGGCAAGGGACCGGTGCGCACCGGCGTGAGTGCTATCCTGCCGAGACCGCGCGCCGATCTCGCCACGCCGGTTTTTGCCGGCATCTTCAGCCAGAACGGCAATGGCGAATTGACCGGCTCGCACATCATCGAGGAAACCGGTGCCTTCAATTTTCCGATCACCATCACCAACACGCATTCCTGCGGCGTTTCACGCGACGCAACGCTGCGCTGGATGCAGCGCGTGCTGCCGGCCGCGCTCGACAGCGGCTGGGGCCTGCCGGTGGCGGCGGAAACCTATGACGGTTTCCTGAACGACATCAACGGCCACCATCTCAGGTTCAAGCATGTCGCCGCGGCACTCGATGGCGCGACCAGAGCATCGATCGAGGAAGGCAGCGTCGGCGGCGGCACCGGCATGATCGCCTTCGGTTTCAAGGCGGGCTCCGGCACGGCATCGCGCCTCGTCGAATGGCACGGCCGGCGCTACACGGTCGGCGCGTTCGTGCAGGCGAATTTCGGCAAGCGGAGCAATTTTGTCATTCGCGGCTTGCGTGCCGGGCCCGATCTCGTGGAACCGGCTATCCGCGAAAGCACGCCGCGCGCCGAAAAGGGCTCAATCATCGGGATCGTCGCCACCGATGCGCCGTTCATGCCGCATCAGTTGAAGCGGCTGGCCCGCCGGGCGCCGCTCGGCGTCGCCATGACCGGCGGCTTCGGCTATCATAGCTCGGGCGATATTTTCCTGGCCTTTTCGACCGCCAACCGCGAGGCGGCACTGGCGCCGTCAGGCCGCATCGCCAGCGCCGATTTTATCCCGGATACCGACATCGATCCGTTCTTCGACGCCGTGATCGAGAGCGTGGAGGAGG
>NZ_RZSW01000542.1:0-4197 GCF_003997375.1 Mesorhizobium sp. M5C.F.Ca.IN.020.29.1.1
CTATCTGGCCAAGGTCACCAAGAACCCGCTGAGCGAGGACGAGGCGCTGCGCTGCCAGGAGCTGATCGGCGCCTGCGTCAAGCTCGAGCAGGTCGGCGACATCATCGTGCGCAACATGCTGGTGCACGTCAGGAAGAAGCTCGAGCGCGGGCTGGAGTTCACGCCCGAAGGCTGGCGCGAGCTTTGCGCCTTCCACGCCTCGGTGCTCGCCAACGCACGGCTTGCCTTCAACGTGCTGGTCTCGCGCGATCCGGAGACCGCCCGCCAGCTGGTGCTCGAAAAGGACCGGCTGCGCGACCGCGAGAAGGAGACCAGCGCCAGCCACTTCGTGCGGCTGCGCGACGGCACCGCCAAGAGCGTCGAGACCAGTTCCATCCATCTCGACACCATCCGCGACCTGAAGCAGATCAACTCGCTGCTCGCCTCGATGGCTTATCCCGTGCTCGAGGAACGCGGCCTGCTCACCGGCTCGCGGTTGAAGGCCGGGTGATCCCGGAGCCTTGTCCTTCGCGCCAGCCCGATCAAGAAAACCTAAACCGGCGTCGACAATTTCTGGATTGCTCGCCGCTCTCGTTCGTGATTTGAGGCCATCTCATTCAAGGATCGCCTTCCAGCGCCATGCTTCCCCTCATCGCCCTGTTCATCGCTGCGTTCGCATTCGGCACCACCGAGTTCGTCATCGCCGGTGTGCTGCCGCAGGTGGCGGATGGCCTTGGCGTCTCCATCCCAACTGCCGGCTACCTCGTCTCCGGCTACGCCGGCGGCATCGCAATCGGCGGACCGCTATTGACGCTCGCCACCAAGACGATTTCGCGCAAGGCCTTGCTGCTTGGCCTTGCCGCAGCCTTCACCATCGGCCAGGCCGCTTGCGCACTTGCACCCGACTTCGCGTCCATGTTGCTGTTGCGGATTGCGGTGGCCGTGGCGCACGGCGCCTATTTCGGCGTCGCGATGGTGGTCGCGGTCGGCCTGGTCCGCCACGACCAGCGCGGAATGGCCGTTGCGCTCATCCTGTCTGGCCTCACGGTCTCCAATGTCATCGGCGTGCCGGCCGGCACGGCGATCGGCAACATCTGGGGGTGGCGTGCGACGTTCTGGGTGATGTGCGCGCTTGGTGTGGTTTCCATCGCCGCCATGGCCGCCCTCCTCCCACGCAAGACGGGATCGGCGCGCCAGTCCGTCAGTTTCGGCAGCGAGGTTCGCGTGCTTGCACGCCAGCAGGTCTGGACGTCGCTGATCCTCATGCTGATGCTGATGATCGGTCAGTTCGGCCTCTTCACCTACATCACGCCGACGCTGCTTGAAATCACCGGCCTCGATGAGGACCTCGTGCCCTGGGTGCTCCTGCTCAACGGTGTCGGCGCGACGATCGGCGTCTTTCTTGGCGGGCGGCTCGCCGACTGGAAACTGATGCCCTCGCTCATCACCATGCTTTTCATGCAGGCGGTGACACTTGCCGTCATTTACGCCGTCAGCCCGTACCCGGTGCGGATGGTCGTGGCGATCACTGTCTGGGGCGGACTCAGCTTCGCCATCGGCACTCCGATCCAGACCCGTATCCTGACGTGGACGGCGGATGCCTCCAACCTCGCCTCATCGCTCATCCCGGCCGGCTTCAATGTCGGCATCGCGCTGGCCGCCTCGCTCGGTGCCGCTATGCTCAATGCCGGTTATAGCTATCTCAGCCTGCCGGTGGTTGGCGCCCTGGCCATGCTGGTCGCCGTGGCGGTCGCGCTTGCCTCGCATCTCCAGGAGTGGCGCAGCAGTGCGACGCCGCCGCTACCGGCCGCAGCCGAATAGACGGGCAGACTCTGCAAATCGATCCGGTAGCGCAGGCTTTTCGCGACGTCCGCCTTTTGGAGAGAAAGCCTCTGCCTGTGCGCTTGTTGGTTTGGCGGAGATCAATAGGATTCCGAAATTGATCTTCAGGGGCGGCTTTCTAGAATCAAGTATGATCGATTACCACCTGGAGTGAACACAATGGCCGACCACACATCCGAGAAGTCGGCGAAGGCCGCCGCCGAGCGGGTCGCTGCGAAACCGACCAAACCGCGCAAGGCGACGCCGGAGCCGCAGCCCGGCAAGGCCGCGAAACCGGCACTCCTCGCAGGCGGCAACCCCCAGATCGCGAAGGCTGAAGGCGACGCTCCCGTGCAGGCCTACATCGCGGCCATGCCGGGCTGGAAAAGCGACCTCGGGCGCCGTCTCGACGCGATCATCGCGGGCACTGTCCCCGGTGTGCACAAGGCAGTCAAATGGAACTCGCCATTTTACGGCATCGAAGGCCAGGGCTGGTTCCTGTCGTTCCATGTCTTCACCCGCTACGTCAAAGTGACCTTCTTCCGAGGCACGTCACTTCGTCCTCTTCCTCCCGGCAAGTCCAAGCACAAGCAAGTGCGCTATCTCGACGTTTATGAGGACCAGCTCGACGAAGCTCAATTTGCCGCTTGGGTGAAGCAAGCCAGCCAATTGCCCGGCGAACGAATGTGAGATGCGTCGCGAATTACCCAAGGGCGTCTGCAAGCACCTCATTCAAGCGGGCGAACGCGGCGGACTCGTCTGGCGCATGGGCCGGATTAACTTCTGTGATGGTCAGGCCGCGCCATTGCGGCAGGGCGGTCAATTGCTTTAGCGCGAAGGCGGCGTCCTCCAGTTTGAGACCGTCGCAACGGCGCACATTCTCAGCAATCGGAAAATCGATAAAGGAGAGTGCATCGACATCGAAGTGAATAAGCACACAGTCAGAGCGGGCCGCCCAGGCGGCCGCGCGCGCCGTCGCCGCCTCGATATCACTCAAAGCTTCCTCACGCGATATAATTTTAATCGCGTTATCTCTGATCACCGCAGCTTCGGGCGGAGTGATGTTCTCGACGCCGAAATAGAGGAGCTGCTGAGGCACGAGCATCGGACGGATTGGGCCGAGCCTGGCAAGCGAAGGTTCGCATCCGGGAATATTGAGCAAATGAGCGACACCAGTCCAGTCCAAGGCGCCGTCGCTCGTGTCGGGTGTGTTGAGATCGGCGTCGAAGTCTATGTAGACGAGTCCAATCCGCGCGCCGGCCGCGTTTGCTCCGGCGACCGTTCCCAGCTCCACAGTACAATCGCCACCTAAAACAAGCACGTCCTCCTGCGCTGCGATCGCCGTCGCCACGTGGCTTGCGACCAAGTCACAGGCGTGGCGCACGGCCTCTAGGTTCATAGCCTGCGGCTGCGAGGGATCCGGTCGCCATCGGAACGATGCAACATCGCCATCATCCCTGATGGTTCTGCCTCGGCTCGCGAGCGCCTCTGCGAGCCCATGTCGCCGAAAGGCCGCGGGCGCTTGTTCCTGCCCCGGCGAATAGGCGCCGGCGCTGGTGGCGGCGCCGATAATGTTCAACAAACGCGCCGACAAATCGGGGCTCCAATTTCGTATGATCCTCGTTGCAAAACGGGTCTGGAGGGACGAAGGTTCCTCCTCGATGTTGAGAGTTTGTTGCCCGGCATTGGCATGAGGCCAATAGGCCAGGCGTTCGCGCCGGAACGGCAAACGGCTCGCCGCATCGATGCCGTCGTGAGACGCCGTACGCGCACAAGCCATGGGGACCCCAGTACAATCATGACCAAAGCGACAACAGCCATGAAAGCGAGCGGATCGAAGGAAGGAGAAGGAGGAGGCACTCCCTCTCAGCTGATAGATGCGAGAATCAACGAGCTGAGCGATTGGCGGGGCGAGATGCTCGCTCGGGTCCGAACCCTCATCAAGCAGGCCGACCCCGAAGTGGTCGAGGAGTGGAAGTGGAGAGGAGTTCCGGTGTGGGAGCACGCCGGAATAATCTGCACTGGTGAGACGTACAAGAATGTTGTGAAGATGACCTTCGCCAAGGGCGCCTCACTGGAGGACCCTTCAGGCCTCTTCAACTCCAGTCTCGAAGGCAACACCAGGCGCGCCATCGATATCCATGAGGGCGACAAGATCGATGAAGAGGCATTGAAGGCGCTCATTGGCGCCGCCGTGGCACTGAACATGTCAGGGCGAGCTACCACCACCCGCTCTCAGAAGAAACCGAAGAGCGGTTGAGGATCATCCACATCCGGCTGGGCTGGCTCCCTGGGGTCGCCTTCGTCGAAGCCTTATGAACATCGCAAGAGCGGGGAAAATCCCTACTGCAGCAGTCCCTTGACGATGCCGCTCGCCTTGGAGAAATCCATCTGGCC
>NZ_RZSW01000543.1:0-4172 GCF_003997375.1 Mesorhizobium sp. M5C.F.Ca.IN.020.29.1.1
GAACGGCATCGGCGAGCGCTGCGGCAACGCCAATCTGATCTCGATCGTGCCGACGCTGGCGCTGAAGCCGGCCTTTTCCAACCGCTTCGAGACAGGCATTTCGGCCGAAGCGTTGGCCGGAATATCGCGCCTTTCCCGGGCCTTTGACGAATTGCTGAACCGCGCGCCGGAAGCGCAGGCGCCCTATGTCGGCGCTTCCGCCTTCGCCACCAAGGCCGGCATCCATGCCTCGGCGCTGGCCAAGGAGCCGGCCACCTACGAGCATGTGCCGCCGGAAGCAGTTGGCAACCGCCGCCGCGTCATGGTCTCGGACCAGGGCGGCAAGGCCAATTTCCTCGCCGAGTTGAAGCGGCGTGGCATCGACATGCCGAAAGACGACCACCGGCTCGACGCACTGATCGCTGTGGTCAAGGAGCGCGAGGCCGAAGGCTATGCCTATGAGGGCGCCGATGCCAGCTTCGAGCTTCTGGCGCGCAAGATGCTGCACGGCCTGCCGGAATTCTTCAGCGTCACCTCGTTTCGCTGCATGGTCGAGCGCCGCTTCGACGCCAACGGCCAGCTGAAGACGGTCTCAGAGGCGATCGTCAAGGTGATGGTCGACGGCGAGGAGAAGATGTCGGTGGCCGAAGGACACGGCCCGGTCAATGCGCTCGACATCGCGCTGCGCAAGGATCTCGGAAAATTCCAGAACGAGATCGCCGACCTCGAACTTGCCGACTTCAAGGTGCGTATCCTCAATGGTGGCACCGAGGCGATCACCCGCGTGCTGATCGAATCGCATGACGCAACCGGCGCCCGCTGGTGGACGGTCGGCGTCTCAGAAAACATCATCGACGCCTCGTTCCAGGCGCTGATGGATTCGATCGTCTACAAGCTGATGAAGAACCGCGAGATGGCCGGGCTGGTCGCGGCGGAGTAGGATTGAACCATCAGCGAAAGTCCATTGATCCATCAGAACTTTGCGATGGTCTTGGCCCGGGGGCTGGCGCATAGCGTTGGGCCATGCCCACGCAAGCAATCCAGCTCGAAGCAGACTCAAAGGCCCGGCGTGGCTTTCTGTTGGCCCTGGGCGCCTATCTCCTGTGGGGGTTGCTGCCCTTCTATATGAAGGCGGTTGCGCATCTGCCGCTGGCCGAAGTCATTGCGCACCGCATCGTCTGGTCGGTGCCGATTGCCGCCGCCGTTTTGGTCTGGGCCGGCCGCACCGCGGACTTCAAGGCCGCAATCCGTTCGCCGCGCATCATTTCGATGGCGGCGCTGACGGCGGCGCTGATTTCGGTTAACTGGGGCATCTATGTCTGGGCGATCGCGGTCGACCGTACCATCGAGACCGCGCTTGGCTATTACATCAACCCGCTTGTCAGCGTCGTTGTCGGTGCGCTGCTGCTTGGCGAGCGGCTCGACAGGCTGCAAATCGCGGCGGTGCTGCTGGCGGCCATCGCGGTCGCGGTGCTGACGATCGACGCCGGCAAGCTGCCCTGGGTGTCGCTGGTGCTGGCGTTTTCCTTTGCTGCCTATGCTTTCTTCCGCAAGACGCTGCCGATCGGTCCGAGCCAGGGCTTTCTGCTCGAAGTGCTGCTGCTGTCCGTGCCGGCGCTCGGCTACATCATCTACCTCGCAGCCAGCGGACAGGATCATTTCGTGTCCGGCTCCCTGAGCGACGCCGCACTGCTGATCGGCTGCGGCCCGGTCACCGCCATACCGCTGCTGCTGTTTGCCTTCGGGGCCAAGCTGTTGCGTCTCTCCACCATCGGCATCATGCAGTATATCGCGCCGACCATTGTGTTCCTGATCGCCGTGCTGATTTTCGGCGAACCCTTCGGCAGCACCCAGGCCATCGCCTTCGGCCTGATCTGGACGGCGCTGGCGATCTACTCCTGGTCGATGTTTTCTTCGGCGCGCAAGGCCGGCGCTACACCCCGCGCCCCAGCCGCCTGACGAACAGATAGACGACCGCCGCGACGACCAGCGATATCGCCGACGCCACCCAGAAGCCCATCGGCGTGTCGACCAGCGGCAGCCCGCCGACATTCATGCCGAACAGGCCGGAGATGATCGTCATCGGCAACAGCACCGCGGTCATCACCGACAGCATGTAGAGTAACTGGTTCGACTGCGTCGTTAGCTTGGCCATCAGCTCGTCCTGCAGGAGCCGGGCACGTGCCTGCAATTGCTCGCCGTCATGATGCAATGTATGGGCGCGGTGCGAAAGCCGTGCCGCCATGTCGTTGATTTTATCAGGCAATCGTTGCGATGCGAATGGTCGAGATGGCGGAACAGGCTGGTCAGCGACGCCATCTGCCGATGGATCACCACCAGTTGCCGGCGCGCATCGACCAGCGCCTGCCGCTCATTGTGCCATGCGTCGCAGACGATGCGGTCCTCGATGCCGTCGAGCGTGTCGCCAAGGCCACCGAGTTCCGTCGCCATGCCGTCAAGCGACTGGCCCATCACAGCCTCGATCAGCTCTGCCGGAGAGCGGAACTTGCGCGAACCGTTGTCGATCGCCTTGCGGATATTGTCGACCGACCGTAGCGGTTGCTTGCGCCCGCCGATCAGCATCGTGTCGTTGAAGGCGAAACGGAAATGGCCGAGCCCGCGCGCCTCCGCCGAATAGTCGTGGCGCAGGTCCGGCAGGTCGCCGTAGAGCCAGTCGCCATCGAGGTCGATGTGGCAGCCATGGCCGGCCGTCAGGAAGGCATCGCGCACCGGTGGCGGCAAAGCCGGCTCGGTGGCAATCTCATGGCGGGCGCGCATGTCGGAAAGCTGGTAGCTGCGCCAGGTCCAGTGTGTGCCGGCCGGGTCTTTGGTTCGCGCGCCTTCGGCGGTGAAGTGATAGACGAAGAACAGCCCGTGCTCGTCGGGCAGATAAGGCGATAGGTCGGTGCCTTCCGGGTTGAGCGTGATGTTCATGGTCGCGTCGCCAGTCTCGAATACGCCGCCGCGCGGCGGCGACCAGACTGTGATCACTAGCACGGGCGAACCGGTTTCGTGTGACGGTTTTGACTGTCATCCGAGGCGCGCCTACGACGCCGCTGTTTGGGAGGCAATCTGGAATAATACGCCGTTGACTTGCGTTTACGCAAAGAGCACCACGTAAATCCATGTGGAGGACGTCCGATGCATGCCGGCTTCCCACGAAGCGTAGTCATAGCGGTATTGGGAGTCGTCATGGCGAGCTGCGCTGGCCTTTCGGCGCAGAAAACGGGGGCAATAACCGGCTATGGCCCCAACCCCACTTTACCGAAACCAAGACCGACGCTGATCCCGACCGTCAACATCGCCGAGGCGAAGGGCTGGCAGAAAGGTGGCATGCCAACCCCGGCTCGGGGGCTGATGGTGAACGCCTTCGCCACCGGCCTCGACCATCCGCGCTGGCTGCACGTGCTTCCGAACGGCGACGTGCTGATCGCCGAAACCAATGCTCCTGCCAAGCATGACGAAGGCTTCAGCCTTAGAAAGGTCTTCATGGACCTTGCTATGAAGCGCGCCGGGGCCGCGACCAAAAGCGCCAACCGTATCACGCTCCTGCGCGACACCAATGGCGACGGCATTGCCGATGTGCGCAGGACGTTCGCGGAAGGCCTCAATTCACCCTTCGGTATGACGCTGTCCAAAGGCAAGCTCTTTGTCGCAAATACCGACGCGCTCGTCTCTTTCCCCTACTCCAATGGCCAGACCCGAGTCACAACGCCGCCGGAAAAGATCGTCGACTTGCCGGCTGGAGATCTCAACCATCATTGGACCAAGGACGTGATCGCAAGTCCGGATGGACGCAAGCTCTATGTCACCGTCGGCTCCAACAGCAATGTTGGAGAAAACGGCATGGCCGCGGAGAGGAACCGCGCCGCCGTCCTTGAAGTGGACCGGTCGACCCGCCGCACCCGGGTCTTCGCGTCAGGGCTGCGCAACCCGAACGGGCTGTCCTGGAACCCTGAAACTGGCGAGCTTTGGGTCGCCGTGAACGAGCGGGACGAGATCGGCGACGATCTCGTCCCGGATTACATGACCTCGGTTCGTGACGGCGCTTTTTACGGCTGGCCCTACAGCTATTTCGGGCAGAACATCGACGAACGCGTCAAGCCGCAGCGCCACGATCTCGTGGCGAAGGCGGTAAAGCCCGATTATGCGCTGGGTTCCCATACCGCCTCGCTGGGACTGACCTTCTCCAA
>NZ_RZSW01000544.1:0-4170 GCF_003997375.1 Mesorhizobium sp. M5C.F.Ca.IN.020.29.1.1
CACTACCACTGTTGGTAAGGGCCATGGACGACACTCCGATAAGCGCGCGGTGCTCTACGCTTGCTGCGATGCAATATCAAGTGCCCCAACGAGATGGCTGCCATGTCCGCAAAGCGAGGCTTCCATCGCTACCACCCACAGGCCTTCAGAAATCTTTTGACCGTACCGGCCATGCCATACTCCAACGCATCGGCTGTCAACCCATGTCCGATCGACACTTCGGCCAGTGCCGGGATGCGCTTTGCCAATGCCGGCAGGTTGTTCACCACCAGATCGTGCCCGGCATTGACCTGAAGTCCGGCGGCAAGCGCGGCATCCGCGGTTTTCCCTAATCTTTCCAGCTCCTTCGCCGCTTCTGCCGAATCGGAATGATAGCTGCCATATGGACCCGTGTAGAGCTCGATCCGGTCGGCGCCGGTGTCGCGCGCGGCCTTCATGCCTGCCGGATCCGGGTCGGAAAACAACGACACGCGAAAGCCCCCCTTTTTCAGGCGTTTGACGACCAGCGTCAGGAACGCCGCCTCGGCGGCAAAGTTCCAGCCATGGTCGGAGGTGGCCTGGGCAGGGTCGTCGGGCACCAGCGTCACTTGCTCCGGCTGGTGCTTTTCCACAAGCGCCAGGAAATCCTCGCTCGGATAGCCCTCGATGTTGAACTCCGCCTTAGGGAATTCGTCGTCGATCAGCGCCCTGATCTGCGGCAGGTCGGAATGCCTGGTGTGCCGCTCGTCGGGCCGCGGATGCACTGTCAGCCCATGCGCGCCCGCGGCAAGTGCGATGCGTCCGAGCCCGGTGACGCTTGGCCACGGCAGATCGCGCCGGTTGCGCAGCATGGCGATGGCATTGAGATTGACGGAGAGTTTTGCAGGCATGGCTTCTCGGGTCCGGACGCATTTGCGGCCACCTATAACGCCTTTGGCGGGAACAGACAGGGGGTTTCCGGTGTTCCAGAGGAACGAATAATATCCAGCAAGAGGAAGGCCCGTGAATTATCTTGAAGCCGTGCCGGCGGTTCGCCGCATCGACACCGACCGCGACGACCTGTTCGCCATCGACGTCGTCGGCCATATCACGGCCGCCGACGCGGAGAATCTGTTCGGTTTGCTGGAGGCGGCTTACGCGCTGCACCCGAGAATCGACGTGCTGGTGCGTGTGGTCGATCATGACGGCGTCGACTGGGCCGATGTGTCGGACAGTACTATCGAACAGGGCACCGCCGATGCCGTGGCGCATATCGGCCGCTGTGCGGCAATCGGCGAGCCAAACTGGATACCGGGCGCACAAGGCATCTTGCCCGCCTCCGTGCCAATCGAGTTCCGGCATTTCGAGGCCGAGGACGAAGCGGCCGCCTGGGAATGGCTGGGCGCCAAGCCGCTTAGTGCGCCGGTGATGCCAGCAGGGTCATGATGGTGACGCGGGATCGATCCTATCTGACGATCGTCAGCCGTTCGGCCGCGCGCGTGATCGCGGTGTAGAGCCAGCGCTGGCGGGTTTCCTTGAACGCCCAGCTTTCGTCGAAAAGCACGATATCGTTCCACTGCGAGCCCTGCGCCTTATGCACGGTCAGCGCGTAGCCATAGTCGAAATCGTCGAAGCGCTTTTTCTGCTGCCAGGGAATATCGGCGTCCGGGACCTCGAACGCCGCTTTGAGCAGCTTGATCTTGGCAACGCCGCGGTCCGGATCGTCCTCCTCCGGTGAGACCAGCAAATTGATGCCGGGTTTCACCGTCTCGCGCGACGAGGTCATCACCTTCCACAGCGAGCCGTTGAGCAATCCCTTGGCCGGGTCGTTGCGCAGGCAGACGAGCTTGTCGCCGGCCTGCGGGTAGTCGGCATTAAACCCCTTCAGTTCGCGCAGCCGCTGATTATACCGACGCCGCGTCCTGTTGGTGCCGACCAGCACCTGGTCCGCCTTCAGCACCAGTTCCTGGGTGACATCTTCCTTGCCGATCACCTGCGCCGTGCCATAGTCGCCGCGCATGAATTCGCGTCCCTCGCGCACGTCGAGCGCCAGCCGGATGATCGGGTTGTCGCGCGCCTGCCGGTGGATCTCGGTGAGCAGAATATCCGGCTCATGGTCGGTGAAGAAGCCGCCGCCCGAGATCGGGGGCAACTGCCCGGGATCGCCGAGAACGAGGATCGGCGTGCCGAAACTCATCAGGTCGCGGCCGAGCTGTTCGTCGACCATCGAACATTCGTCTATGACCACGAGCTTCGCCCGCGAGATCGGGCTCTGCCGGTTGAGCGAGAAGGTCGGCGACATCGAAGTCTTGCCGGTCACCTCGTCCGCTACCGTCTCCTCGCCCTTCGGCCGGTAGATCAGCGAATGGATGGTGCGGGCATTGACCGCGCCCTTGGAACGCAGCACCTGCGCCGCCTTACCGGTGAAGGCGGCGAACTGCACCTGGCCGTCGACATGCTCGGCAAAATAGCGCGCTAGCGTCGTCTTGCCGGTACCGGCAAAGCCGAACAGCCGGAAGAGCTGCGGCTTTCCGGTCTTGAGCCAGGTGGCGACCGCTTTCAGCGCTTCGTCCTGTTGAGGAGAGAATTCCATCAGCGCGAGAGACCGGATTCGCGAGGGAAAGACAAGGCCGACGACTACCGGCACTAAGCTCATCAGTGGCGGGCCTACCGCCGACAATGACGCAAGTTATCAGGCAGAGGTCGGAACGTAAAGGGAACAAAGTCGAGCCGCCACGACCTAACCGGTCGGGCCGCCACGACCTAACCGGTCGGGCCGCCACGACCTTCGGTCCGGCTGGGATCGTTCTCCAGCAGGATCGGCTTGCCATGGGGCGTTGCGTGCGCGGCGCGTTCCCAGGCAGCGGCAAGCGTATCGACATCGCTCTTGCCGGCGACGCCTTTGGCCGACAGCAACTTTTCCAGTGCTGCCAGCCAGTGCTCGTAATAATCATGGCCATCGCTCGCGGCACCCGGCTTCTTGACCTCGGCGGACAAGGCGTCCGCCCATTCGCTCCAAGAGAACAGGCCCTTGTCGTGCAGCGCGACCGTCATGGCGAAGGCTTCCGCTTGCCATGGCTCGGCGAAAACCGGCGCATCGACGCCGGCCGGCAGCGCGGTGATTGACTTCGCCTCACGCCGGTTCAAGATAGCTCTCCCAGGCGTCGATCGACACGGTCAGCGTCGGGTCGGCGCCCTCGCCCCAGATTTCCGCGCCCTCAAAAACCACCGTATAGACCCATTGCGGGTTTTCGCCTTGCCCATGCGCGTTGGTGTCGGGAAAGACAAAACCGTCGCGCACCGCCTCGACGGCGCCTTGCTTGCCGCGTGCGTAGCGCGGCAGCCGCGTATGGCCGGTCGGATGAAAATTCTTCGTCCGCACGAGGTCGCCCGCCTTGAACCGAGCCGGGGTGGCGATCGGCCGGTCGCATGGGCCGCCCTTGGCCAGCACCGCCAGCACGTTTTCCGCCTTCAGCACCCTTTTGGGCGCCGCCGCTGGATCGATCGCCTTGCCCGCGACCAAATCGCGATCGCTGACGAAGCCATGCCGCTTGAGCAAGGTTTCCAGCGCCTTGATCCAGATCTCGTAGTAGCTGGAGGCATAGTAGTCGGCTGGATGCAGCGACTCCCGCGCATGCCGGCTCTCGTCGATGTTCCACGCCCCCATCGCGCCGGCGCACAGCGTCACGCCCAGTGCACGCCTTTCCCAGGCGGCATGGAAATAGGGCTCGTTCTTCTCAGGCGCGACCGGCCCGAACCCCATCTGTCCGCCGAGATCCTGCGGCCCGTTCATTTCGTCGCCCCGGCCAGTCCGGTGCCGATCATCGCGTCGCGCGTCACCAGATCCGCCAGCCGCTCCTCGCTCCAGTCCTCGGTGCCCTTCGGCCGCGTCGGCACGACGAGATAGCGGAGCTCGGCAGTAGAGTCCCACACCCGGATTTTGGTCGTTGCCGGCAAGGTCAGCCCGAATTCTTCGAGCACGCCGCGCGGATCGATCACTGCACGCGAACGATAGGGCGGCGCCTTATACCAGACCGGCGGCAGGCCGAGCACCGACCACGGGTAGCACGAGCACAGCGTGCAGACGACGAGGTTGTGCGTGTCAACCGTGTTGAAGACGGCCTGCATATGCTCACCTTGCCGTCCGGTGTAGCCGAGCGAGCCAATCGCCACCGTCGCGTCGCGTTTCAGCAAGGCAGCAAAGTCAGGATC
>NZ_RZSW01000545.1:0-4163 GCF_003997375.1 Mesorhizobium sp. M5C.F.Ca.IN.020.29.1.1
CGTCGGAATAGAGCACGCAGGCCTGGCCGGGCGCGATGCCGGACTCGCCGTCGACCAGTTCAACCGAAGTGATCCCGGCGTTGTGATGCAGCACGGCCGGGCGCGGCGGGCGTGTCGAGCGGACCTTGGCGAAAAGCTCCAGCCCAGCCGTCGGGATATCTGACAGTGCAGCGTCGCCCAGCCAGTTCATGTCGCGCAAATAGATCTTATGCGTCTCCAGCGCCTCGCGCGGACCAACGACGACGCGGGCCCGGTCGGCGTCGAGATGGACGACGTAGAGCGGCTCGCCCGACGCGATGCCGATGCCGCGGCGTTGACCGATCGTGTAGCGCAAAATGCCTTCATGGCGGCCGAGCACGCGGCCGTCGATATGGACGATGTCGCCCGGATTGGCAGCAGTCGGCTTCAGCTTGGCAATGATGTCGGAATATTTGCCCTGCGGGACGAAGCAGATGTCCTGGCTGTCCTGCTTAGCGGCGACCGTTAGCCCCATTTCCTCGGCGATGGCGCGAACCTGCGGCTTCGACAGGCCGCCGAGCGGAAAGCGCAGATAGTCGATCTGCGCCTGCGTGGTGGCGAAAAGGAAATAGCTCTGGTCGCGGTCCGCGTCGACAGGCCGGTACAGTGCGCGATGGGCGCCGTTGGCTCCAGAGCGGATGTAATGGCCGGTGGCCAGCGCGTCGGCACCGAGCTCCTTGGCGGTCGCCAGAAGGTCGGCGAATTTCACTGTCTGGTTGCAGGAAACGCAAGGGATCGGCGTTTCGCCGGCCACATAACTTTCGGCGAAGGGGTCGATCACCGCCTTGCGGAAGCGCTCCTCGTAATTGAGCACATAGTGCGGAATGCCGAGCGTCTCGGAGACGCGACGAGCATCGTCGATATCCTGGCCGGCGCAGCATGAGCCGGCCCGGTGCGTTGCCGCGCCGTGGTCGTAGAGCTGCAGCGTGACCCCGACGACGTCATAGCCTTCATGCTTCAATAGGCCGGCAACGACCGACGAATCGACGCCACCCGACATGGCAACAACGATGCGGGTATCTTCGGGGCGTCCGGGAAGGTCGAGGCTGTTCATAATTCTTTCGTTCTGCACGGCGCCCTGGATGACGGCGCTTGAATGCCAATGGCCGGAATATAGGTCAAGCTTTCCGGGTGCGCCAGCTTCGCGAGCCGGCCGATTTTTTCTAATGGATACGGCGCTTGCGGGCAGATGCCTCAAATGCCGACGAAAAGACTAACGCGCCGTTCATGATCCTTACCTACCTATTAGGGTTCGCTTAGGCAATTTTTAAAGCTGTGGCGGTAATGTGGTGGGGATTGGGTCTTTGAGTTTTTAGTAGAGAGTACGATGACCGATCTTGTTAGACCGCGCGTCAAATATGTTATCGGGCCCGACGGCAGCCCCCTTACGATTGCCGATCTGCCGCCGACGAACACACGTCGCTGGGTTATCCGGCGCAAGGCCGAAGTGGTAGCGGCGGTGCGCGGCGGGCTTCTGAGCCTCGAAGAGGCATGCCAGCGCTATAAGCTGACCACCGAGGAATTCCTGTCCTGGCAAGCGTCGATAGACGAATATGGCCTTGCCGGGCTGCGCACGACGCGCATCCAGCAATATCGGCATTAGGGCTGGTCCAAGTAAGTCAAAAGGCGCGACAATCCGCGCCCTTTTTTGCTTTGCCGCAACGGCTCTCTCTGCTTCAGACCGTCAGCACCATATTGCCGATCGGCATGGCGGCGGGAAAGGCATGGATTGCGCCTGCGCCATCGAGCAGGTCTTTGCCACATTAGGCGGCAAGCTCTTTCGCATCGACCTTGCCAAGTTCCACAAGGCCTGCGCGGTCGGTCCCGCTGGACATCCGCTCGACGCGCCGAACTCGGCCAGAACCTGATGGGCTGCTCAATAAGATATGGTCCTGGTCGGAACCGCATACGCCCGACATTAGGATGCCCGGATGCGGCTGGTCGCGGAATATGAAGGGGATTTGGTAGCATAGGCCTGAAACTGGCGGCTGCTCGACCGATGAGCGGCGACGTTCCAGATGAGCAACGCCCTGATCGCTGGGTGTTGACTGGCCTTAAAGCCGTGTTTTCAGCCGATCATGGCGCTGCGGCCGCCGGTCTCGGCGTCGCGAATCTTGGTGTCGCGTGATTCGAGCATTTCCGCTTTGGAAAGCTCCGCTTCGGCTTCGCCGAGCAGTGATTCGGCAACGCTTCGCTGCTGGGCGAGGTCGCTTTGCGAATTTCTGAGATTGTCGCGGCGCAGGCGCGCTGCCTTGGCGAAGGTCGGATAGGCAAAATGGTTGATGTCGGTGATGCCGGCTTTCTTTTCTTCGGCAGTGATCTGAAGCTCCAGTTCGACAGCCATGCGCTCGAATTCGGCGATCATCATGTCGAGTTGCAGCAATTGCCGCCGCTTCTCGTTCACCTGAAACTGCTTCAGCCGAACGAGGTTTTCACGTGACTTCATGATTCGGTACTCCTGGAAACGCACACCTGCACATATCGTCCAATCCACCTGGCAAACTCAGGCTTCACCCGTCTCCACCGACTTTACCGGAACTATGGGAAACAAATTCCTAAAGTTTTTTGCCGGCGGTAACGATTCGTTTACGGGCATTGTTAATCATACGGCTCAGGACTTAAGGCCGGGTAAAAATTCCGGCTCTCGATGCGGAAGCGCCGGCCAGCGAGTCTCTGGAGTCACTTAGCCTGACTCATTAATGTTTTGCATTAGAGTTTTGGTTCTGTGATTCACTATTAGATTCAACAAGGTGTAGAAAGGGGTTAAAAAATCTGATACCGTCGACGGCACGGAATTAGGTTTTGTTAACCATTCGATGGCAGCCTCTGCTCAGGCAATCACTGCTCCGGTCCTGGACGGGTCGTGAAATGGTCCGGCAGCAGAAAAGGGGAATGAAATGCGTGTTCTGCTGATAGAAGATGACAGTGCGACCGCACAAAGCATCGAGCTGATGCTGAAATCGGAAAGTTTCAATGTCTACACGACCGATCTTGGCGAAGAAGGTGTCGATCTAGGCAAGCTCTACGACTACGACATCATCCTTCTCGATCTCAATCTGCCCGACATGTCGGGATACGAGGTCTTGAGAACACTTCGCCTTTCCAAGGTGAAGACTCCGATCCTTATCCTCTCCGGCATGGCCGGCATCGAGGACAAGGTCCGTGGCCTCGGCTTCGGCGCAGACGACTATATGACCAAGCCGTTCCACAAGGACGAACTGGTTGCCCGCATCCACGCCATCGTGCGCCGTTCCAAGGGCCATGCCCAGTCGGTGATCACCACCGGCGACCTGGTGGTCAATCTCGATGCCAAGACCGTTGAGGTCGGTGGGCAGCGCGTGCATCTGACCGGCAAGGAATACCAGATGCTGGAGCTGCTCTCGCTGCGCAAGGGCACTACGCTCACGAAGGAAATGTTCCTCAACCACCTTTACGGCGGCATGGACGAACCGGAACTGAAGATCATCGACGTCTTCATCTGCAAGCTGCGCAAGAAGCTCGACGCCGCTTCCGGCGGCCAGAACTACATCGAGACGGTTTGGGGTCGCGGCTATGTGCTGCGCGAGCCGGAAGATATCCGCGTCAGCGCCTGAGCTGACGACGCCGATCCGATCAATTTTCCGACAAAAATCCGGCTTCGGCCGGACTTTTGCGATTGTAGCGCAGACATTAGAGCGCCGACCTCCGGGGCCATGTGCCAGGGGTCGGCGAATCAGGCTGCAATTCTCAGGGTGCGGAAGCACTCGAGAAGTTGCGGCCGATTGAACGGCTTCAGCAGATAGCCTTGAGCGCCGGCGCGCTTTGCCCGCATGATCGAAGCAACGTCGACCTCAACCAGCGAAATCAGGATCTGGGGCTGTATCGGACTTTCGATGGCGCGTACGCGGCGAATGACGTCCTCCGCCTGCATGTCCGGCAAGGCGCCGTCGACGACGATGATATCCGGCATGTCAGCAGTGCACATCTCGACCGCGTCAAAACCGCGCGCAGCTTCGATGACCAGCATGTCGGAACCACCCAGGATGCGCTTTGCGACCTTCCTGATGACGCTCGAATCGTCGATGAACATGCAGCGTTTCATTTCCGGGCCCTCTGTGCCATGCGGCAATCCGGCAGCGTCGCGGTACTGAAAGGCACGGTAGGAT
>NZ_RZSW01000546.1:0-4141 GCF_003997375.1 Mesorhizobium sp. M5C.F.Ca.IN.020.29.1.1
AGGCGGCACTCAGGGCTGAGCTCGAACAGCGCCAGGGCACCGCTGGCACGGTCAAGACCGATCTGTCGCCCAGCGACCTCACCGGCCAGCGCCGCGTGCTGCTGGGGGTGTGATTATGGGCGCGAGGAAGCAGGTGTTCAGGAATCGCGGCGGTTTGCCCTGGTGGACCTGGCGGCGGCTGGCGCGGTTGGTGAAGAGGTGAGGATAGTCTCCCCCCCTCGAGGGGGGGAGATTACGCCCTCCGCGCAAAATGCCCACACCATCAGCGGGTATTCCTCGTCGTTGCTGAGGTCGCGCCATAGGCCGTAGGCGCGCACTGGGCCGCCGATATGGGCTTTTGCGCAGGCCTTGTTGCCCCAGCCGAACACTTCTATCTCGGATTCCGGGAAGCCGGCTTCGACCATCACCTGCTTCAGGCCGGCGGGAGTCCAGCGGTCGTGCGGCCTGGCATGCCCCCTGAACAGGAACTGTGTGGTCACCATCGCCCAGCCGCCCGGCCGGGTCATGGCATGGATATTTTGCGCGGCGGCAAGCGGCCGGTGCACATGCTCCAGCACCTGGTCGGCGATGACGACGGAATATCGCCGGAATCGACCGAGGTGTAGTGGAGCACATCGTCTTCCAGTAGCGGTTCCAGCCGGGCGAAACCTCGATCACGTCAGATGATTTGCGGCCGTCCGCCTCAAGAAACGCGGTGAATGCCTCGATCTGCCTGATGCGCAGCCAGTTGCGGGAGTCGTAGCCGATCAGCCGCTTTGCAACCTGCTTGCTTCGCCTCGTCAGGGCACCGGGTAGGCTCTCCGTCGTTGTCACATCGACCTCCTAAGGCCCGCCGCGCCTCCCTTGAACATCGCAAAAGCGGACAAACTCGACCGCCCTAAAATAAGCTCAGACCACCGAAGAAAGAATGCCATGACGAGCGATTCCCGCGCCCACGATATCCTGTCGCGACAGGCCGAACTGGAGAGCGAGCGCAGCCAGTATGAGGCTGTCTGGGAGGCGGTGTCGGAATTCTGCGACCCCGACGCGCCCGATGTCTGGAGCGGGCGCCGGCAATCCGGACCTGACTCGCAGGCTGAGCGGCAGGAGCGGCGGGGTGCGCGTGTCTACGCCAACACCATCAACTCGGCAGCCAACCGGCTGGCCGCTGGGCTGGAAAGCCTGATCATCCCGCAGTCGGAAAAATGGCACGGGCTGTCGACCGCCGCCTTGAACGACGAAGAGAGCGACGAGGAAAAGGAATGGGCGGAGTCGCTTCGCGATTTCCTGTTCTCGCTGCGCTATTCCGCCAATTCGAACTTCGTGCCGGCAACGCAGGCCTGCCTGCGCAACGTCGTGCGCTACGGCCCGGCCTATCTCTACGCCGAGGAGGGCTTTGCGCCCCATACGCTGATCCGCTATGCCTCGATCCCCGTGGTCGAGGGCTATCTCTGCCGCAACCGCTGGGGTCAAGTCGATATTTTCCACCGCCGCTACGAGCGCACGGCGCGCCAGGCCGCACAGCTGCTCGGCTATGAGAAGCTGCCGGCGCGCATCAAAATGCTGGTCGATGATCCCGCCAAATGCGAGACCAAGATTTCGCTGATCCAGTGCATCCAGCCGCGCGACGAGCGCAAGATGTATCGGCTGGGCGGATCCTACCAATATCTCGACACGGCCTTCGCCTCCTATCACGTCCTCGAGGACGAGGAGGTCATCGTCAGGGAAAGCGGTTTCCGCTCCTTCCCGGTGTCGTGCTTCAACTGGCGCCGTTACGAGGGCGACCCCTACGGCATTTCGCCGACCATCGAGGCGCTGACCACGGTGCGCGAGGAAAACGCCGTGCGCCGCTCCGGCCTCAGGGCGCTGCAGCAGGTCACCGATCCGGCGACCGCTTCGAAGGCGCGGCTCGACTATGTGCCGGTGCTCAATCCCGGCGAGAACTATCCCGGCCTGATCGACGATCAGGGACGGCCGCTGATTGCGCCGATCGCTACGGGGCAGAACCCGACCTATGCGTTCAGCTACGCGGAAAGCCGGGCCGAGGAGATCCGCGACATGATGTTCGTCAATCTGTTCCAGACGTTGGTGCAGAACCCGCAGATGACGGCGACCGAAGCGCTGATCCGGCAGGAGGAAAAGGGCGCGCTGCTCGGACCCTCCGGCTCGATCATCCAGGCCGGTTTTGCCTCGAATCTCGACCGCGAGCTCGGAATACTCGAGGACAAAGGACTATACGAGGAAGACAGCCGCTTCCTGCCGCCGGCGAGCCTTGCCGGCAAGGCGGTGCGGCCGACCTTCACCGGCCCGCTCGACGTGCTGCGCCGCTCGGCCGAGGCGCGCGATACAATCCAGGTGGTGACCACGGCCATGCAGATGGCGCAGTTCGACGCGAGCGTGATGGACAATATCGACGGCGACGAGGCGCTCAAGATCGTGCAGAGCGCCGGCCGCAGTCCGCAGCGCATCTTTCGCCGCCAGGACGAGGTTGCCGGTATCCGCGATGCCAGAGCCAAGGCGCTAGCTGCGCAGGCCGGCACGGCCGCGATCGCCAACGCCGGCAAGGTGGCCAAGGATGCCGTGCCCGCCGCCGTGCAGGCGCGCGACAGCGGTCTGCTCGACAGTCTCGGCGGGCTGATGTCGCAGGGCGGCGAGGGCGGCGCATGAGAGGCAAACGCTTCGCCCATTCGAGCCAGGCCGGCGGCCCGGCCAAGGCGCAGGATGCGCTGACGAAGGCCTATCTCAGGGTGTTCTCAGGCCAGGACGGCGAGATGGTGCTTGCCGACCTGGCGGCGGCGACCGGCTATTACCGCCGCCCGTCCTATGGCGAGTGGCTGGCCAAGACGAAGACGCCGAACGGCTTCGAACTGCACAGCGCACTGAGCAATGCACGCGCCGAAGTGGTGCAGCACATCATGGGGTTCCTGACGCTGGACGAGGCGCAGCTGGCGGCGCTGGAGAAGGCGGCGAGGCTGGAGGGGAGGTAGGAGGGTTCGCCGAGGTCGGCATTATCGTTGCTTTCGCCAATTTACGATGCTTCCAAGAGGAGCGGTGCTGGCGAAGCTGCCAATCTCCCCACCTGTGGGGGAGATGTCCGGCAGGACAGAGGGGGGCGCTGTCCCGCCGGCGTATCAAGTCGCACCTGCGAGCCCTGCCTCGATCACAATGTGCTGGCAGACATTGTCGACGTCGCGAATGACGTCGTCGTTCCAGAAGCGCAGGATGGTCCAACCATCCTGTTCCAGACGCTTTGTCCTCGCCTCATCGCCTGCATTGGCCTCGGCATGCTGCGAACCATCGACTTCGACGACGAGCTTCTTGTCTGGGCAAGCAAAGTCGACGATGTAACCAGCGATCGGAAATTGTCGGCGGAAGCCAAGCCCCATCAGCCGGTGCGCGCGAAGCTCGTTCCAGAGCTTCAGTTCAGCACCGGTCTCCGCATCGACTTGGCATTTGCGCGATTTCGGGGAGGCAGTGGCGTGTGAGGCATCGCTCAATGCTCGGTCGCTATTGAGGTTGGCGCTCTACGGCGCCCCCCTCTGTCCTGCCGGACATCTCCCCCACTTGGGGGGAGATCGGCCGTCGCCGCTGATTTCGCAAATCGCCAACTTGAAAAGAAAGGAGCCGGCGTCGAAGCCACCGAACTCTCCCAAGCGCATTTCGCTATCGTCTCAATAGTTGCCGCTGTAATAGCGGTCGTCGCAAGGCGCCGTGTAGATGCGGCCGTAGCGATCCTGATAGCGGCAAAGCTGTTCGCCGCGCCGCTGCGGCGTTGTCGCGCTGCCCACGACCGCGCCCAGCAAGGCGCCGCTGGCTGCACCGACAACCGTGCTCTTGGTGTCGCGGCCCAGGGCCTGGCCGACGAGAGCGCCGCCCGCGCCGCCGACCAGAGCGCCCGTGGTCGCCCTCTGCTGGCCTTCGGTCTGCGCACATCCTGCCAGCGCGGCAGTGACAAGCAGGGCGGCAATGGATTTGTACATGGTCATCGTCTGATACTCCGTTGAGGCCTATGAACTAATACACCGGCTGGTTTTGCCAAGTGTTTGCCAAGTGCGGTCGCATTGCGGCGGAACAGCGGCACCGTGCCTCACGAAATAAGACATGGTTTCTTTCGTCTTGACGGCCAAGGCCTCCGGCTCGGAAGGCTCATGGTCAAACAAAA
>NZ_RZSW01000547.1:0-4131 GCF_003997375.1 Mesorhizobium sp. M5C.F.Ca.IN.020.29.1.1
GTTCTGCAGCTTGGGATCGGCGGACGACAGCCGTCCCGTCGTTGTCGCGGCAAGGGCGTAGGAGGTGTGGACGCGCTTCGTATCGGGATGGACGAAACCGGGCAGTGCGTCGGTATAGGTCGATTTCAATTTGGTCAGCTGGCGCCAGTCGACGATCTTGCGCGGCAGCTCGTGGCCCTCGGCGGCGAGGTCTTCCAGGAGCTGCGCCGAGGTTGACCATTGGCCGGTCTTGGTTTTGGAGCCGCCGGGCAGGCCCATCCTGCCGAACAGGATGTCGCCGAGCTGTTTTGGCGAGCCGATATTGATGCGCTCGCCGACGAGCTGGTAGATTTCATCCTCCAGCCGCGCGGCGCCCTGTGCCAGTTCGCCGGAGAGCCGCGAAAGGATCTGCCGGTCGACGGAGATGCCGCGCTGCTCCATCCTTGCCAGCACCGGCACCAGCGGCCGTTCCAGCCGCTCGTAGACCGAGACGAGGCCCTTGGCGGCAAGCCGTGGCTTCAGCACCCGCCAGAGCCTGAGCGTCACATCGGCGTGCTCCGCGGCATAGGCCGTTGCCTTGTCGATGTCGATCTGGTCGAAGCCGACGAAGCTTCTTCCAGAGCCGGCCAGATCCTTGAGGGCAATGGTCGAGTGGCCGAGCCACTTTTCCGACAGAGCCGCCATGCCGTGGCCGCCTGACGTGCCTGCGTCGAGCACGTAGGAAATCAGCATGGTGTCGTCGAAGGGGGCGACATCGATTCCGTGGCGGCTCATGACGACGAGGTCGTATTTCAGCTCCTGCACGATCTTGAGAACCGACTTGTCCTCCAGCAACGGCTTCAGAATGCCAAGCGCCTCACGGATCGGGATCTGGTTTTCGACTACTCCGCCGCCGAGCAGGTCGCCGTTGCCGCTTTTGTGGGTGAACGGCACATAGGCGGCGCGACCGGGCGCGGTGGCTATGGACAGGCCGATCAGCTCGGCCTGCATCGGATCGGCTGACGTGGTCTCGGTGTCGAAGGCAACGATGCCGGTCTCCATCGCCTCGGCCACCCATGCCCTCAGCACCGCTGTGTCGCGGATGGAGACGTAAGCGCTGGCGTCGATCTTGCTGCCAGTGGCGTCCTCGAAGCGAAGCGCCGAGAGAAGCGAAGGGGTGTCACCTTCCTTGGGTTCCACCTTGATGGTGGCCGGCACTGCTTCCCCGGCTTCGTCTGTCACTGTCTCTGCCGCTCTTTCGGCGGCTGCCGGCACTCCAAACCCGACATCGGGACCATGCGCGGTGTCGGCGCGCTCGATAATGACGGGAACGGACTTGACATCAGCCGCTTCCGTTCCGGTCGCTTCCGCCACGCGGCGGGTCAACGAGGAGAATTCCATCGTCTTGAGAAAGCCGATCAGCCTTGGTCCGTCGGGCGGGTGCAACACGAAATCGTCGAGCCCGCCGATCCCCGGCACGTCGTTCTTCAGCGTCACCAGCTCACGCGAAATGCGCGCCTTGTCGGCATTAGCAATGATCGATTCGCGCCGTTTGTCCTGCTTGATCTCGGCGGCACGGGCGAGCAGCGTATCGAGATCGCCGAACTGTTCCAGCAATTGCGCCGCCGTCTTCGGCCCGATGCCGGGCACGCCCGGCACATTGTCGACCGAATCACCGGTCAGCGCCTGCAGGTCGATCATCTTTTCCGGCGGCACGCCCCATTTCTCGATCACCTCGGGAACGCCGATTTGGCGGTCCTTCATCGGGTCGTACATGGCGACCGAAGGGCCGACCAGTTGCATCAGATCCTTGTCGGAGGAGATGATGGTGGTGTCGGCGCCGGCTTCGCAGGCAAGCCGGCAATAGGTGGCGATCAGGTCGTCGGCTTCGTAGCCTTCTATCTCGAGGCAGGGCAGGTTGAAGGCCCTGGTCGCCTGCCGGATCAGGCCGAACTGTGGGATCAAATCTTCCGGCGGTGCCGAGCGGTTGGCCTTGTATTCGGGGTAGAGGTCGTTGCGGAAGGTTTTCGACGAATAGTCGAAGATGACGGCGAAATGCGTCGGCACGATGCCGACATCGGTGTTGCGGGCGTCCTGCGTCAGCTTCCACACCATGTTGCAGAAGCCGAGCACGGCACTGGTCGGCAGCCCGTCGGATTTGCGGGTCAGCGGCGGTAGTGCGTGATAGGCACGGAAGATGTAGCCGGAACCGTCGACAAGGAAGAGATGATCGCCTTTTTTCATGGGACGAAGGGATAGCGCGGCGCAGCGTCGTGGTCCATGCCAAAGGCGGCCTCAACCGCCGGTTCCGGCAACATCCCTGACAGTCGATCCGATCACGGGTATGTTACGAAAGTGTAATCTTCGTGCCCTTGAATCGCCACGTTCGGAGACACAGATAAGCGCCATCGGCATTTTTCGCCGAGGTCCGGAGCAAGGCCCGTCCCCCGCCTATCCCGGACACTTGCGGCAGCCTAATCCCCCCTCTCCGGGCTGCCGCATCGTTTCGAGTAAAGGCCGCCGTGGTTCCCCTCCACCACGGCGGCATTTTTTTGCCTTTCGACGCCCGTGGTCCAACGACCGCCGGCTTTTCGTTTCTGCCCTGCAGCTTTAGGGTTGCTGCTCAGAATCGAAAGGCTTGATGAAAATGTCCAGAATTTCTCCCGTCCTCGATCGTCTCGACAAAAACCTCGACGAGAGCCTGGAACGCCTGTTTGGCCTGCTCAGGATCAAGTCGATCTCGACGGATCCGAGCTATGCCGCCGATTGCCGCAAGGCGGCGGAATGGCTGGTAGCGGAGCTCAAGCTGATCGGCTTCGACGCCAGCGTGCGTGACACGCCAGGTCATCCGATGGTGGTGGCGCACCATGTCGGGCCGGCGGGCGCACCGCATGTCCTGTTCTATGGCCATTACGACGTGCAGCCGGTCGATCCGATCGAGCTCTGGGAAACCGACCCGTTCGCGCCTTCGGTGAAGGAGATCGCGCCCGGCCACCAGGTGATCACGGGACGTGGTTCGGCCGACGACAAGGGGCAGCTGATGACCTTCGTTGAGGCTTGCCGCGCCTGGAAGCAGGTGCATGGCGGGCTGCCGTGCCGCATCACGATCCTGTTCGAAGGCGAGGAGGAGTCCGGCTCGCCATCGCTGAAGCCGTTCCTCGAGGCAAATGCGGCCGAACTCAAGGCCGACTTTGCGCTTGTCTGCGACACTGGCATGTGGGATCGCGATACGCCGTCCATCTGCGTCGCGCTGCGCGGGCTGGTCGGCGAGGAGATCACGGTGAAGGCCGCCGACCGCGACTTGCATTCCGGTCTCTATGGCGGTGCTGCTGCCAATCCAATCCGCATCCTGGCCAGGATATTGGCCGACATCCACGACGAGGACGGCCATGTCACCATTCCGGGGTTCTATGAGGGCGTCGAGGAGACGCCTTCGCAGATCCTGAAGTCATGGGAGGCGCTCGGCGAAACCGCCGAGACATTCCTTGGGCCTGTCGGCCTGTCGATTCCGTCCGGCGAACAGGGGCGCTCGGTGCTCGAACTCACCTGGGCGCGGCCGACGGCCGAGTTCAACGGCATTATCGGCGGCTATAGCGGCAAGGGGTTCAAGACGGTGATCGCGGCGGAAGCCTCGGCAAAAGTGTCCTTCCGCCTCGTCCACAAGCAGAATCCCCAGAAGATTCGCGCCGCTTTCCAAGGCTTCGTCAGGGAACGCCTCCCGGCCGACTGCTCAGTCGATTTCCAGCCGCATGGCGGCTCGCCGGCGATCCAGCTTTCCTACGACTCGCCGTTTCTCGCCAAGGCCAAGGACGCGCTGTCTGACGAATGGCCGAAACCGGCGGTGACGACGGGAAGCGGCGGCTCGATCCCGGTGGTCGGCGATTTCCAGACCTATCTCGGTATCGAATCGTTGCTGGTCGGTTTCGGGCTCGACGATGACCGCATCCATTCGCCGAACGAGAAGTACGAGATGAGTTCATTCCACAAGGGCCAGCGCTCCTGGGCGCGCATTCTCGATGCGCTGACACGCTGAGGGGGCGAGAATTCAACTTTCTGTTGATTTTTCATCGGATCGCGGCAAGGACGGGCTAAAGCGCGTCGCGTTTGATCTGCCTGATGCGACGCGCTTTAGGTTGTTGTTGTATGCATGTCGTTATCGCAAAACCGCTGCAC
>NZ_RZSW01000548.1:0-4124 GCF_003997375.1 Mesorhizobium sp. M5C.F.Ca.IN.020.29.1.1
CTATGGGGTTATGTGGTGGCAACCATCCTTGATGGCAAAAGTCTGATTACTGCCGAGATGATCGCCGCCAGTCTCCCTCGAGGAAAGCTCGGGCCTCATAGCGAAGCGTTCGAAACTGCTCGCGTAGAGCTTGCGCTCATTCTCCACACGACACACCAGCAAATCGAGCAACGAAAGGATCCCGCGGAGATCATTCGTCGTCTGATGGCGCATCTCGAAGCAACCCGTTCCAAGGTTCATCCAGACGTTTGGCAAGCATTGATACCGGTGGTGCAGAACCACCCGGTCCTGGAGTACTTTCTTGAGGATCCGCTCACGCGGTGGTCCCATGACAAGCCCAGAGGTTATTCTGGCGACGCGCAGTTGCTCGACTATATCTATTGTGACCCGCACGTGGCCGAGAGCGTGGCAAACGCCTCGGAAATCGGCAAGGCGCTCTATAGCCATACCAAGGATGTCCCATCGTGCATCGCGGCACGGGAACGACGCGATCTTTTAACCCGATATGTCGATGAGATTGCGACCAAGAATGGACCGGAGGCCGAGATCCTGGCGATCGCGGCCGGCCATTTAAGGGAGGCCAATCGCTCGACCGCCTTACGGGAGGGCCGTCTCAAGCGCTGGGTTGCGCTCGATCAGGATCCTCAGAGCGTTGGATTGATCACGCGCGACTTCCAGGGCACCGCGGTAGAGGCGATCGACGGTTCGGTACGAACCATGCTCACGCGGGGCCACAAGCTTGGCAAGTTCGACTTCATCTACGCCTCTGGCCTTTACGACTACCTTGCGCACAACGTCGCCGTGAAGCTCACGAAAACCTGCCTGCAGATGTTGAAGCCGAACGGGACATTCCTCTTCGCGAACTACGCAGAGGGCAACCCTGACGCCGGCTACCGGGAGACGTTCATGAACTGGGTGTTGCTGCTGCGGTCGGAGGCCGATATGTGGAACATCATCAACGCCAGCGTCGACCGCAACACCGTCGAGGCGCAGGTGTTCTTTGGCGAGAACCGCAACGTCCTATATGGCGTCATCGAAAAGCGCGGATAGCGACCGCCTTGGGCTGCAAGGTTGTCGCCCATTGGCGGCAGTCAGTCTGATTGCGTTTTGACCCTAAAGCGCGTCGCGTTTGAATGATTCATGCAACGCGCCTTAAGGTCTTGTTTTATGCATGTCGTCATCGCAAAACCGCTGCGCACTTTTGCGCGACATGCATTAATCTTCGAACGCCGCCCTTAACGTTTCGAATGGCGCCAGCGCGCCGCGCACCTGCACGACGGCCGCGGCGACGCGATGCGCGCGCAGCACGGCCTCAGTCGGAGCGTGCCCGGCGAGCCGGGCGGCGAGATAGGCGCCATTGAAGGAATCGCCAGCGCCGGTCGTGTCGACGGGGACGGCGACATGCACGGCCGGAACGGGTTGCAGGGTTCCGTTTGCGGCGATCAGCGCCGGCTCCTCGCCGTTCTTGACGACGACTTCGCCGACCAGCTTTCGCAGCCGTTCCGCGGTTGCCTGCGGCGCCGCGTCGCCGAACAGCATCTGCTCGTCGGGAAAGGTCGGTAGTGCTAGGTCGGTGACTGCGAGCGCATCGAGTATCGCGGCCTGCGCTTCCTCGCGCTGGCGCCATAATCGCGGCCGGTAGTTGGGATCGAAGGCGACAAGCGAGCCGGCGGCGCGTGCCTTGGCCACCGCTGCCAGCAATGTCTTGCGCGCAGCGCCATCCAGAATTGCCAAAGTGATTCCGGAAAAGTAAACAAGCGCCTGATTTTCAAGGCTTTTCGCCAAAGCAGCCGGGTCGGAGGCAAGCTGCCTTGCAGCCGCATCGCCGCGCCAGTAGGTGAATGAGCGTTCGGCTCCGGTCAGCGTGATCGCATAGAGGCCGGGCCGGGCGCCTGATATGATCGGGCTGGCGCCGACGCCGATGCCGTTTTGCGCGAAGAAACCGATCTGGTCGCGCGAGAACGGGTCGTCGCCGAAGGCCGACACATAGGTCGCCGGCCGATCGCCGCTCAGCGCATGCAGCGCCCACAGCGTATTGAACGTGTCGCCGGCAAAACCCATGCGCCAGTTCGGCCCCGCCTGGCCTGAGAGTTCGAGCATGCATTCACCGATCGAGGCGACGCCGTTTCCTGTCATGAATCTCTCTCCTGGTGCATGTCGCCCAAACCTTGCGCAGCGGTTTTGGGATAACGACATGCACAAAACCAAGACCCGGTGCTGTAGCTTTTTGCGAGCGGCAGCGCCATGCTTGGCCATGGCGGATTTTTGCGCCAACGGCGTTTTCTCACGCGGAAGGCGGGACGCAATCTGCCCAGCGAGACGTTATCTCCGGAAGAGGAAACGGTTTGGCATCGTTATGGCGTTATGTTCTGGCAGGTCTTGGTCTGGCTGGCTTGCTGGCCGGCATTCTCGCTGCCGTCTATCTGACCGCGCCGCAAGCGCCTCGGCTTGCGAGCCCCGAAGTCGCCCGCTCGAAGAAGACGACGAACGGGCTGTTTGTGGCCAGTTTCGAGCCGGAGCGGGGTGTCATCAGGCAAGGCGAGCTGCAATCCTGGCTGCTGACCCTGAAGACAGGTGCGGGAACCCCGGTGGAGGGCGCCGGGATCACGATTTCCGGGGGCATGCCGCGGCACAGGCACGGTCTACCGACCAGCCCGCAGGCGACCGACTATCTGGGCGACGGCTGCTATCGCATCGATGGGGTGAAATTCACGATGAGCGGATTGTGGCAATTGCATTTCGCCATTTCCGCGGCGGCCGGATCCGATACGGTGGTCTTCAATGTGGTGCTCTGAGCGCTGGAGCAAGATGAACCGCTTTTCGCGTCTTTTCGCGCTGCTGGCGATGGGCGTGCTTGCCGGCTGCGGCAAGCCGGAGTTTTCCGATGCCGAAAAGAAGACCATCGCCTCACTGGCTCTGTCGGCGCTACCGCCGCCGAAAACCGACACCACCAACCGCTTCGCCGACGTGCCGGCCGCCGCCGCCCTCGGCGCGACGCTGTTTTTCGACGTCGGGATGAGCGGCGACGGCAAGGTTTCCTGCTCGACCTGTCACAAGATCGACCGGCAATTCCAGGACGACCTGCCGCAAGCGGTCGGCGTCGGCCGCACCAACCGGCGCACCATGCCGCTGGCCGGCGTCGCGCATGCCCCATTCTTCTTCTGGGACGGGCGGCGCGACAGCCTTTGGTCGCAAGCGCTGGCGCCGCTGGAGAATCCGCTGGAGCAGGCCGGCAATCGCGCCGCCTACGCGCATTATATCAAGGCGCGATTCGGCGAGCGCTATGAGCGCATCTTCGGGCCGCTGCCCGACCTTTCGACCGTGCCGGCCAATGCCAGCCCGCTCGGCAGCGATGCCGAGAAGGCGGCGTGGAGCACGATGACCAAAGCTCAGGCCGAGGGCGTCAATCGCGTCTTCGCCAATATCGGCAAGGCGATCGCCGCCTTCGAGCGGTCGATAGCGCCGCCGCAGACGCGCTTCGACCGGTTCTCTGCCACCCTGGCTACTGGTATACAGTTGCCGCAAGGCGACGTTGCTTTTTCGCCCGAGGAAATCCTCGGGCTAAAGCTGTTCATCGGCAAGGCCAATTGCGTGACGTGCCACACCGGGGCGCGTTTCACCGACGGCAGCTTTCACAACACCGGCGTGCCGCCGGTTGCAAATCTGCCTGCGGATCGCGGCCGCATAGATGCGGTGGCGCAGGTCGAGGCCGACCCGTTCAACTGTTTCGGCGCGTTTCGCGATGGCGACGCCAGCGCCTGCGGCGAGCTGCGCTTCATGGTCAAGGCCGGACCGGAACTCGCCCGCGCCTACAAGACGCCGTCGCTGCGCGGTGCCGCCACCCGTCCCCCCTACATGCATGCCGGGCAGTTCTCGTCGCTCGAAGAAGTGGTGGCGCATTATTCGACGGCGCCGGCGAGTGTCGAGGGCATATCCGAGATCCATCCGCTGCAGCTTTCCGACCGCGAGCGCGCCGCGCTGGTGGCGTTTTTGAAGACATTGGCGGAGTGAAGGACTCGGAATAAAGGCCGCTCGGTAGCGATCCTTCGCGCCCCCTCTGTCCTGCCGGACGTCGCCCACGAGGGGGAGATTGGCTGTCCCCTCGGCTTTCGCCAATTTTCAAC
>NZ_RZSW01000549.1:0-4121 GCF_003997375.1 Mesorhizobium sp. M5C.F.Ca.IN.020.29.1.1
TGAAGCCATAGAACAGCTCCTCCTGCATCACACTTTGCTCGCCCATCATCGACTCAATCTCCTCTTACAACGAAGATTGAATCAGTGCTTCAGGACCGCTGCAACCCGGACTTTTTCAACACTATCGGTGGAATGTTGCCATTCGTCTCGTCGATCGGGAACGAGAAAGTGGTTGATCCGGACGGAACTGCAAGAGTATGCCGACACGGGCGCACGCCAGTTCGGGTAGATTTGGGACTCGGTTTTGCGGCGCCTGGCCTAATCGCTGCTGATGCAGAACCGGATGACCATTCCGATCCAAGGCTCTATAACAGGCCGACAGAATTGCGATGATCAAGGGGAGACGATGCGCTACATACGTCCGCTTTCAATGGAAGACGCCGTTGGCCAGTTGGCCGGCTCGTCTGGCACGGCCGCCATTCTCGCCGGAGGCAGCGACCTCCTGGTGAGGATGAAAGGCGGCTTTATCGAGCCCGACCTGATCCTCGACATCAAGGCAATCGATGGGCTCAGCGAAATCAGGGAAACGGCGGAAGGCTTCAGCATCGGTGCGGCGGTCTCCTGCGCCTTGATGGGGGAGAGCGCGGCCTTGAAAGGGGAATGGCCGGGCGTCGTCGAAGCGGCCAAGCTGATCGGCTCGAAACAGGTGCAGGGACGCTGCACCATAACAGGCAATCTTTGCAACGCCTCGCCGGCAGCCGACAGCGTGCCGGCGCTGGTAGCCGCCGGCGCCATGGCATTGATAGCCGGGCCAGCAGGCAGGCGCACCGTCGCGGTAGAGGCAGTGCCGACCGGGCCGGGCAAGACGTCGCTCGCCAAGGGCGAGATCATCGAGGCGATCCTGCTCGACAGGCGCGCGCCGCGCTCCGGCGATGCCTATCTGCGTTTCATTCCACGCACGGAGATGGACATCGCCGTGGTAAGCGCCGGGGTGAACCTGACGCTCGATGAACAAGGTGTCGTCAAATCGGCCCGCGTGGCACTGGGCGCCGTGGCGCCGACGGTGCTGCTGGTGGAAGAAGCCACCGAGGCCCTCATCGGCAGGAAGCTGGACGAAGCCGCGCTGGAGCGGCTCGCCAAGGTCTGCTCCGGGGCCTGCCGTCCCATCGACGACAAGCGGGGCACCGTCGAGTTCAGAAGAAAAGTTGCGGGCGTGCTGGCCAGGCGGGCCGCCACGACCGCCTATGCACGTGCAGGAGGCAAATGATGGCTGGTGTAGCAGTCTCAACCACAATCAACGGCGACAATGTCGAGTACCTTTGCCAGCCGGACGAGACGCTGCTCGACGTGCTGCGCGACCGCCTCGGGCTGACGGGCGCCAAGGAAGGCTGCGGCACCGGCGACTGCGGCGCCTGCAGCATCATCCTCGACGACCGGCTGGTGTGCTCGTGCCTGGTGCTTGGCGCGGAGGCTGAAGGCCGGCGTGTCGAGACCATCGAGGGCATGGCGCATGGCGACAGGCTGCATCCGCTGCAGCAGAAGTTCCTCGAGCACGCAGCGCTGCAATGCGGCATCTGCACGCCGGGCTTCCTGATCGCGGCGAAGGACCTTTTGGCCAAGAACCCCGACCCGACCGAGGAGGAAATCCGCTTCGGCCTCGCCGGGAACCTCTGCCGCTGTACCGGCTATGACAAGATCGTGCGCGCCGTCCAGGACGCCGCCAGCGTGATGAAGGGAGCGTGACGATGAATTTCGATCCGCGTTACTCCAATCGCAGTTTCACCTCCGTCGGCACGCGTCCCATTCGCCCCGACGGCGTCGACAAGGTGACGGGCCGCGCCCGCTACGGCGCGGACTTCAACATGGCCGGCCAATTGGTCGGGCGTGTTCTGAGAAGCCCGCACCCCCACGCCACGATCAGGAAGATCGACACATCGAAGGCGGAGAAGCTCGCCGGCGTGAAGGCGGTGATCACCGCGGCCGACCTGCCCGACCTCACCGACGGCGATGCTGCCATGTACGACATCCTCGACAATTGCATGGCCCGCAAGAAGGCGCTCTATGACGGCCATGCCGTGGCCGCGGTCGCCGCTGTCGACGCCCGCACGGCGAGGCAGGCGCTGAAGCTGATCGAGGTCGACTATGAGGTGCTGCCGCATGTGACCGATGTCGACGAGGCGATGAAGCACACGGCACCCCTACTTAACGACGCCATCTTCACCGAGGGCCTCGAGGAAAAGCCCGTCAAGCCTTCCAACGTCACCAAGCGCACGCAGTTTGGCCATGGCGACATCCATGAAGGTTTCGGCCAGGCCGACTTCGTCGTCGAACGCTCCTTCAAGACCGAGCAGACGCACCAGGGCTATATCGAGCCGCATGCCTGCGTGGCGAGCGTCAGCTCCGACGGCACCGCCGACCTTTGGGTCTGCACGCAAGGCCATTTCGTCTACCGCCAGCACTGCGCCCAACTGCTTGGCATGGAAGCCTCCAAGTTGCGCGTCACCTCGTCGGAGATCGGCGGCGGTTTCGGCGGCAAGACTCACGTCTGGGCCGAGCCGGTGGCGCTGGCGCTGTCGCGCAAGGCCGGCCGGCCGGTCAAGCTGGTGATGACGCGTGACGAGGTGTTCCGCGCCTCCGGCCCAACCAGCGCCACCTCGATCGACGTCAAGATCGGCGCCCGCAAGGACGGCACGATCACCGCGGCCGAGGCGACGCTGCGCTATTCCTGCGGCCCCTATGCCGGCATGTGGGCCGAGATCGGCGCCATGACGGCGTTCGCCTGCTACAGGCTCGAGAACGTCAGGACGGTTGGCTACGAAGTGCTGGTCAACCGGCCGAAGACCGCCGCCTATCGGGCGCCGTCGGCGCCGATGGCGGCGTTTGCGGTGGAAAGTGCGATCGACGAACTGGCCAAGGAGATCGGCATTGACCCGGTCGAATTCCGGATCAGAAACGCCGCACAGGAAGGCACCAGATCTTCCTACGGCCCGGTATATGGCCCGATCGGCATCGGCCCGACGCTGGAAGCGGCGAAGAACCATCCGCACATGAAGGCTCCGCTGGGCAAGAACCAGGGCCGTGGCATGGCTTGCGGCTTCTGGTTCAACTTCGGCGGCCAGACCTGCACCGACGTCAACATCGGCATGGACGGCTCGGTCTCGCTTGCCGTCGGCACGGTCGATGTGGGTGGTTCCCGCGCGTCGCTGTCGCTGGTGGCGGCGGAGGAACTCGGCATCCCCTATGAGCAGGTCAAGGCTGTGGTGGCTGACACATCCAGCCTCGGCTACAACGACATGACGGACGGCAGCCGCGGCACCTTCTCCTCCTCGATGGCGACGATCTCGGCCGCCCGCAACACCATCAAGATCCTGCGCGAACGCGCCGCGCAGATGTGGGACATTCCCGTCGACGACGTGGTCTGGGAAAAGGGCCACGCCATCGCCAAAGGCGAGAAGTACGGCAACCTTGCGGCGCTGTCCCTGAAGGAGATCGCGGCGGCGTCAGGAAAAACGGGCGGGCCGATCGCCGGCCACAGCGAGCTCGTCGCCGACGGCGCCGGCGTCTCCTTTGCCACCCATATCTGCGATATCGAGGTCGATCCGGAGACCGGCACCACGAGGGTCCTGCGCTACACAGTCGTTCAGGATGCCGGCAAGGCGGTGCACCCGACCTATGTCGAGGGGCAGTACCAGGGGGGCGCTGCGCAAGGCATCGGCTGGGCGCTCAATGAGGAGTACATCTACGGCAAGGACGGGCGGCTGCAGAACCCCGGCTTCCTCGACTACCGGATCCCGGTCTGCTCGGACCTGCCGATGATCGACACGCAGATCCTCGAGATCCCCAATCCCAACCATCCTTACGGGGTGCGCGGCGTCGGCGAGACCTCGATCGTGCCGCCGCTGGCGGCGATCGCCAATGCGGTGTCGAACGCCGCGGGCGTGCGGATGACGCATATCCCGATGTCGCCGCCGCGGATTCTGGCGGCGATCGAGGCGGAACGGGGAGGCTGATGGTCGAGGTGACGCTCTGGGGATCGCTCGGCGCAATCGCCGGAGGCAAGAGCAAGGTCGAGATCGAGGCGAAGGATATTCGGGAGCTGTTCAGGAAGCTGGCTGAGCAGTATCCCGGCTTCGAGCCCTTGATCGAGAAGGGCATTGCAGTCGCTATCGACGGGGTGATTT
>NZ_RZSW01000054.1:0-18542 GCF_003997375.1 Mesorhizobium sp. M5C.F.Ca.IN.020.29.1.1
CTGCCGGCTGCGGAGCGTGCGTATCTGCTGGAGGAGCTGAACCGGACGGCGGCGGCCTATCCGTCGGAGCGGTGCATCCATGAACTGTTCGAGCAGCAGGTGCAAAAGGCGCCGGAGGCGGTGGCGCTGGTCTTCGAGGACGAGCGGTTGAGCTATGGCGAGCTCAATGCGCGGGCCAACCGGCTGGCGCATCATCTGATCGGGCTCGGGGTCAGGCCGGATCAGCCGGTGGCGATCTGCCTGGAGCGCAGCCCGGCGATGGTGGTCGGGCTTTTGGCGATCCTCAAGGCCGGCGGCGCCTATCTGCCGCTGGACCCGGCCTATCCCTGCGCGCGGCTGCGGCAGGTTGTCGACGATGCCGCGCCGCGGCTGCTGCTTTGCGACGCGGCCGGCCGCGCCGCGCTCGGCGCCGAGGCGCTGGCCGATGTCAGTGTGGTCGATCTGGAGACGGTCACCCCGGCCTGGGCCGAGCTGCCCGCCTGCGATCCCGACCCGCGCGCGCTCGGCCTGACCGCGCGCCATCTCGCCTATGTCATCTACACCTCCGGATCAACCGGAACCCCAAAGGGCGTCATGGTCGAGCATGCCAGCACCGTCAATCTGCTGCATTGGAGCAGCGGCGTGTTTGCGGACTCCGAGATCAGCCGCACGCTGTTTTCTACCTCGATCAGTTTTGATCTGTCCGTCTATGAGTGCTTCGTTCCGCTGTCGCAAGGAAGCACGCTGTATCTTGTCGAGGATGCGCTGGCGCTGGCGCAGACGCCCTTGGATGTCTCCTTGATCAACACGGTCCCCTCGGCGATCGCCGCTCTGGTCGACCAGAAAGCGGTGCCGGCTTCGACAAGCGTTATCAACTTGGCCGGGGAGCGGCTGAAGGCAGATCTGATCGAGAGGGTCTTCGAGAGCAGCGGCGTTGAGAAGATCTGTAATCTGTACGCTCCTTCCGAGACGACGACGTACTCGACCTGGATTTGCATGCCGAGGGGAGAGGCTGTCGTCGAGACGATCGGGCGCCCGATTGCGAACACGCGGGTGTATCTTCTGGACGGGCATGGTGGGCCGGTGCCGTTCGGGGCGGTGGGCGAGCTTTGCATTGGCGGGGCAGGCGTTGCGCGGGGCTACCTGAACCGCCCTGAGCTGACGGCTGAGCGGTTCATCGCCAGCCCCTTTGTGGACGGCGATCGGCTGTACCGGACTGGCGATCTGGCGCGCTATCTGCCGGACGGCAATCTGGAGTTTTTGGGCCGCAACGACGAGCAGGTGAAGATCCGCGGCTTCCGCATCGAGCCGGGCGAGATCGCGGCGCGGCTTTGCGAGCATGCCTGGCTGCGCGAGGCGGTGGTGGTGGCGCGCCAGGACCGCGCCGGCGACAAGCATCTTGTCGCCTATGTGGTGTGCGCGCCCGAGGCCGGCTCGGACGACGACGATGGAGGCGGGCTTGCCGGCGCCTTGCGCGCGCATCTGGGTGCGCGGCTGCCGGACTACATGGTGCCGTCGGCGTTCGTGCGGCTTGCGGCGCTGCCCTTGACGCCGAACGGCAAGCTCGACCGCAAGGCACTGCCGGCGCCGGCCGACGACGCCTATGCGCGCCGCAGCTATGAGGCGCCGCGCGGCGCGGTCGAGACGGCGCTGGCGCAGATCTGGGCGGAGCTTCTCGGGGTCGAGCGGGTCGGGCGCCACGACCACTTCTTCGAACTGGGCGGCCACTCGCTGCTGGCGGTGCAGCTACTCAGCCGAGCATCAGATCTTGGACTGAATTTTAGCGCTGCCGATGCCTTCCAGGCCCCAGTTCTGAAGGACCTTGCATCGAAGGTTGGCTTGGAACCACAGCCCAGCAGTGCGGGAGTGATTTCCGTTCAAGCAACCGGATCGCAGCCACCGCTGTTCTTTGTTCCCACAGGTTTCGGCGATTGTTCCTATGTCGTCAGTTTGGTTAAGGAAATGAATGTAGACTGTCCCGTCTTTGCTTTGCCATGGCCGTCTTTCGATGAAGCTCGTCCACTGACCCTTGAAGCGATTGCTGACACGGTCATCTTGGCAATCAAAGAAATTCAGCCCCACGGTCCATACCGCTTCGCAGGATACTCGTCGGGCGGCATCCTCGCCTACGCCATAGCCCAGCGCTTACTGGCCCTGGATGATACCGTGTCCTTCATGGCGTTCATCGATGTTACGTTATTTGCGAATCGATCGAGCATGTCCCCCTCTCTGATCGTCCGAAACATGGTGTTGGAGCGTTTCGAATCGTTGAATGATGAAACCTTCGAAGTTTTGAAACGCTTTGCTGGACAATGTTCAATTGCTCAGCTGATTGAAAAGGCAAAGAGAATTGGGGCGATACCTCCGGATCGTGATCTCCACGATGACATTCTGATGTCGGAAAGAACCGCCCAATTTCATAGGGCATTGCAGTCGTATCAAGTTCCGTCCCTGCCAATCGAGATATATCAGTTTTATGCCATGGAGCCTCTCATCAGCCGTCGGATACCACCTGATAAAGCCTCAACAGGCCAAGAGGCTCGTTCGCCTATGCGCGGCTGGGACCGGGTCTTGAGTCCGGAGGCTATTACTGCCGTACCGATTGTAGGCGACCACGTGACGATGATGAGTGTTATGGAAAACCGCAAGGCTCTGGCCCGAGCTATTTCTACACCTTTAACCGGGGTTCTTGAAAAAGATTCCTAGCGAACTGCACCGAAGGTTCTGGCACCCAGACGAGGTTCAGTCTGGGATCGCGACAATCGCCAAATGTCGGAGAGTTCTGGCTCGGTGATCCAAAGATGGGAAGCATATGTGGTCTGCCGCCGCTGCTGATCGACGACCGAGTCGGGCAATTTCAAGGCCAAGCTGCATTGGCTGAGCTTCTCATCCGAAAAGTCAAAGGGACCAGATAGAATGGAGACTATCACCATTGATCAACAAAACATCCTCGTCGGCATCCGTCCAATAGAACCGGGCGACGAATCCACCTTGTACGATTCCGAAGTTACCTCGTTGGGACGCTCTGTTACCAAAGTTCTCCGCCAAAGCGGTGCTGCAAGAGTAGTCGCCAGAACACTCCTTGGGCAACTGGCATTCCCACCACTGCCGATCCTGAAGACGCGCTCTGGTGTTCCGATCTGGCCACCCGGCGTCGTCGGATCTTTGGCGCACCACGATACCGTAGCAGCCGCCGCCATTGCAGGGACGAAAAGGATTGCGGCTCTCGGCATCGACATTGAGCCTAATGAACCTCTGCCGGAGAACCTGATCGAATTGATTGCAACCCCTAACGAGCAACGCATGTACGATCTACATCTGCTCAAGCGGCGGGACCTCTTTGTTTTGAAGGAGGCTGTATATAAAGCCTATTTTCCACTATACGATGACTTTCTTGAGTTCCAGGACGTGGAAATTGATATCTCTGCGCGATTAGGGTACGTTGCGAAGGCAAATTGCACGTTTTCGCTCGAGTTACTTATTTCCAACAATATAATCGGGTTGGCGTATTCATGGCCGACATGCGGTGACCTTGCCCCGCTGATCTAATCCGGTTGACGTTCGTTCTGGCCCATCGAGAGGACCAGGACATGAACGTAGCCGCTTTTCTGAAGAGCAGATCATCCGAATTTTTGAAGGAACATGAGGACGGGGTGTCGGTTCGCGATCTGTGCCGCAAGCACGGGGTCAGCGACGCCTCGATTACAATTGGAAGGGCCGCTTCGGCGGAATGGATGTCGCCGAGGCTCGGCGACTGAAGGCTCTGGAGGACGAGAACACGCGGCTGAAGCGGCTTCTGGCCGACGCCATGCTCGCCAATGCCGCGTTGAAGGATGCCGCGCCAGAAGCCAACTGCCTGCGGGCAACGAGCCAACTTGGCTCGCAGAGTCCTTTGGCAGCCCGCGAGTACAGGGAGCCGGAACACGAACTGTTCCCGCAGACACGCGGCCTTTATCAACCAAAGAACCGATTTGATGGTGATGCCGCCATCGGGGCTTCGGCGCACCTGACGTCCCGTGGCGGCGCGAAAGACACCCGTGACCAGAGGGTTCGGATGATTTCCTGGCCGTGCCGAGTTTTCCGAACGGCGCTTCCAGACACGACGCGATGAGACCAGCGGAAGGAAATACAGGTCAGCATGTTGCGGCTGATATGGTGAAAGACGCCGGCGATCGTCCGCCTGACGCGGGAATTGAAACCCTCCACCGAACGTGGACCGTGTCGCGAACATATTCGTGGCTGGAATGCTTCACGGTCTCATGTTTGGCAAAACTCTCGCCGATAGCCATGAATGCCTTCGCCTCATCACTCATCAAATGCGAGTGGGTTTCGATCTGTATTTCAATCGCACGTTCGGCAGCACGCAACGAAAGACCGGTCACGACCGCGGCACGTGCGTCACCGGCCGGAGCGCCGGGCGTGACGTCGGCCGCTGCACCATCGCCATGACCGGCGCTTTCTCCGTATTCGCCTGACCTTTCCGGCCCCGTCCCGGAGGTGGTCATCCGGCCGCTTTCGGGACTTCCCCCGAGGTGGAAATGGTCGATCTCGACCGTGCCGTCGAGCATGTTTTTCCCGCGCCGTCATCAGCCGCGGGGCGTGACCCATGCGCCAGGCCGTCGGTTGGCTCACGCCAAGGATCTCGGCGAGCCGGACCGAGTACAAGCCCTTGTCCGACTGGAGCATTAGCCACATGGCTTCAGCCAAGCACGCAAGGGCAGCTTGGTCGAATGCACTTGGGTATGGTCGTCTCGTGAACTGGAACCGGCAAGCGCCATTGGAGCATTGATAAAGACCCGGTCGCGCAAGCCGCTTGCCTGTACGTATCGCGGCCGGCAAGCGCGATCGAACGCTTGTAACCACAGGCCGGACGGGTTCTGATCTTCTGGCCACACCATGGTTTTGTAGTGGCCGGCAATGCACTTCATCCCGGAAGGCCACGATCATTTCCTCAACGGTCCGAATGTTGGAAAGCGCCGTGAGCATCGTTTCAGGCATTCTCATCCCCTCCAGATCACCGTCCTGCATGGGACGGCCACGACCACAAGCCTTTAGCTGTCTTTAGTTGACGAGCGTGCGACGATGCCGCTCGATATGACAACACGATGTCCAACAAGGCGAATTGTCTATGGAACCTACCCTGACCCGAAAGGCCGAAAAACGGCAAACCCGCCAACCTGCTCGCTGCGCGGGGTACTACCGGGAGAGCCGCGAGATTTTTCAGCTCCAGCGGCGGACGGCCTCGGTCTCATAACCGGCGTGGTACTGGTGCCCAATCTCGGCCGCCGGTTGGGCGTCGGTCGACGGCGCTGCAGGTACTTCCGGGGATGATGATGGCGGCCGCGCCGCTCGATCTAGCGGGCGAGCGCGTGGAGAGACGATTTACGAGATACCGCGACAACTTTACACTAGCTGTTGACGTCGGAGACCTCTACGAACATAAATGCGACAACGTTTTCAGCTTGCCGCGTCTACGAGCCGGCGTCCCTCGCCATCCTAGGCCAGCGAGCCTTTGCCCGACTCATCAACTTGGAAGGCCCCGATCTCCCTCCGAGGAACCCGAACGATATTGCGATCATAGCCCACCCCAGAGGGGCCATGGGCAACCTCTGGAGGTACCTGCCGCATCGACCATCGGTTGGAATAGAAGAACTGCTCGGTTCCAAGAAACAGTCGCGACATAGATATCCATGGAACCGTGATCAGTCCCTCCGCTAACAATTTTGAGAGCACGGCACCGCTACCATACGCGCCGATGACGAAAGTGCCGTTGATCTCCTCTTTAATCGCGTGGAAGTAGGCGAGGATGGGGCCATCGATCTGCGTAGCTGGATAGTCCAAATCGACGGCGAAAAAAATCGTACTGCCTCTATCTTTCGGCTGGCCGACGCGCTTTGCGAACCCCATAGCACTCTTTGCATTTGCAGTGCCGATCGAGCTCGAGAAATTGGAAATATGGCGGCTGCTGTCCTGGAAAATCGGTAGAATTCCGAAACCCTGCCTAGATAGCAGTTTCGCCTCCTCCGGTATGATGGTTTTTGGCCTCGCGGATCTCGCGTAATACCGAATGACCGTGGTCACCGCCGATCTTCGCAAGAAAGTGAGAAATTTCCGGCCCGCCTTATTGTTGAAACGGACGCTGACATCCGCTGCGGACCATCCGTCCGCCTTCGCGAAGTCTTCACAATAGGGCATGGGCTTTCCCGCTACAAGGCGCACCACCGACTTCGCTTTCGCCGACGGAATGTGCGCTATTCACATATTCAACGAGCGTGCTGCTCCTTCTGGCTGAATGTGGAATCCGGCATACGGATCAGGGCAAGACGCGCAGGTAGTAAGGTGAGTCGCTCGGCGGGCCGAAGCGGCCGAAAACCTGCGCGATAGTGGACTGCGTATCCTTGTTTGACAGATTCAGGCACGCCTTTAGCAATGTTGAGGTGACGGCGAAACTGCCAGGGCTTCCACCATCGAAAGCGGCAAGGCAGGTTAAAGATAAATGGATTTTCGCGGAGTCGGATTGATCCAGCATGAAGCAATTGAATGCAGTCGGGTCGCCGTATCTGCTCAGATAGACACTGATGGGCTTCGCCAAATCGACGCCCGCTTTGTCGCCGTCGGCAGCATCGGCGCAAATTGACGCAAGGGTACTTGGCAAATCCGCAACGGCCATCGTGCGGTTCTGGGTCTTCGAAGCCGTGGCGGCCTCTACCTGGTTCGGCACCATTTGCATGGCATTCTGCCACGTACTAGGATCCAAGTTCAGAATTGAGCCTTCGGACAGTTTCTGGATCAAGGCTGAGCAAATCCTCTCCGCTTCGAGGGGGCCGCTGCTCTGTGCGCCGATTACCAGGAAGAGGCCCGCAGTTGTTTCTGCGATGGGGTTCATAGTTGCTTTCTTATAAAAGCGGGGCCGGAGTTCGTCGGCACCGCGGGCAGCCGGACCTGATCTATGACGCTGGCGAGGTTCCTTCGAATTGACACCGTCGGTTGGTGCGCTGCTGCTTTCGAGACCAATCATGAGGATCAGACCTGGGGCGTGATGTCTTGTTGCGGGGTCGAGCCGCCGTTAAAGAAGTTCTTGGCATTCGTAAACTGCTCGGTGGCGTTCTTATTCACGATCTCCTGGAAGTTTTTGTAATCGGGGCCGCCTTTGCGGATCCGGCGAGTCTGAACGATGTTGGTAACCTCGTTATAGCTTATGTCGACGTTGACGTATTGTGTCGACGAGCAAGAAGATTTTAGATCAAGGAAGTACTCATTGAACTCGATTTGTCGTAGAACAATTGCTCCGTAGTCGTAATATCCGCCTGCCCCGTTATCGAGAAGGTAGCTTTGGTAGGTGCATGTCAGAGCCTTGTACTGCTGCGACTTGCTGTTGGCGCTGAAGGTCAGGTTGCCCATCTCAGTGAGGAAGGACTGGAAATCCCTTAGCAGAGACGCCCCGTCAGTGACGATCGCCTTCGCGATCAAGGAGAGGAACGTGGCTGAAACGGAGGTGCCAGCAAACTTGTTTGAGTAACCTTTCTGTTTTTGCCCTCCCATCGAAAGATCGGGAATGTTGGCCACAACGTTCGTCCAGGTGTTGATGTCAAGTTTTTTCGCATCAACGTTAGGATAATGGGTATGCATGTAGTCGTGAATGAGTCCTCCTATAGCCAGAAGGTTGTCCTGATTTTGTTTCATGATGCCGCTGTACGCCGGGTCATCGGTCTTCTGACCAATGAGGTGAAACTGTACTGTTCCTTGATCGTTGGCGATCGTGTCGTCACTGGGGCGCGCAGCACCTGGCTGGGCCAAAACCAGCGACTTGGCGCCGAAAAACGCGCTCGCCGCCTCATAGTTCTTGTCCGAACATCTCTGTTCATGCCCTTGAAAAATGCGCTGCGACCGCGTTCAACATGCTTATCTTCCTTTTCTGAGCGTTGCTGTAAAAGCCGCAAAGTGCCTGGAGTGCGTAAACGCTTGAGCATCAGGTGATCTTTGCGTGTCTTCACTGGCTGTATACTAGTTTTTTTCCGATCCCCACCTTTGCGTCAGGCAGACCTTTCTCTGCGCGCCGCCATTTTGCGATAGCGGAGCGGCGAGAGCCCATGGATCGCCTTGAAGGCCGTGGAGAAATTGTTGCTGTTTTCGTAGCCTAAGGATTCAGCGACCTCGGCCACGCTTTCATGCCCGCTTCGCAAGCGGGCGGCAGCCTCCATCATCCGATAGTGCCGGAACCAGGTCATAGGCCCGCAGCCAAAGGCAGCCTCGAAGCGGTTGACCAGCGTTGTCTTGTTGGTCCCGGCTATGCGCGCCAGTTCGCCGAGGGCGATCTGCTGATCGACTCGCTGTGCCAGCAGAGCGCAAGCCTTCTGAACGAGGGGGTCGGCTGAGAAGAATAGCGGTGCAGAACGCCGCGCGATCTGAGCGACGCAGGCAGTCACTCTGCTCACAACTTCCTGCTCGATCAGTGGCCACAACAGGTAATCGGAATACCCGTCGGAGAAAACCGCCTCTCGGTCCAGCCTGTCTTCGGAAACCAGGGCTAGTTGCACCAGTTCGGAAGAGAGCTTCGCATGACCGTACCCATGTTGCTCCCATTCGCGGCAATCGATGATGACGATTTGCGCGCAGCGCCCCGGCCGCAACAAACGGTGCTCAAGAATATCGATCTGCCGCACTTCGTTGGGCAGATTGCCGAAGATCCGAGAACTCGCAATTGTGCCAAACACTTACCTGCCAAAGGGTCCGGGCCAAGATACGCGGCCAGAATCGATGCATGCACCTCGGTAACACCCTGAGAACATGGCCTGCGAAGGCCTTGACGCGGCCGAACGGCGGTCGAAGAAGGTGGGTCTTGGTTTGTGTAGTTGGGTGGAAGTGTGAATACCTTCTTCACAGCAGATGCTCGCTCAACGTCGGCGCGCGTCGGTTTCACTGAGTTGGCAGCGGAACCAGCATCGCGTCCCGACGGACGAGGGGGTAATGAACTGGCTCGGTCCTGAAGATAGTGCCAGACTTCGATCGCATCACGCTTCTTCCCTTGGCGAAGCATCAGCCGTTTGCCCTCTCATTGTCGATGGATGCGCCAACTCTGTTCCCGCCGCCGCTGCGGCGGCAATCTTGTGGCGCAACCAGTGATGCTCTGGGTCGCGATGGCAGCGCTCGTGCCAAATCAGCCCAACCTCGTAAGGCGACAGTTCCACCGGCGGATCGAGAATCGCTAGGGGGAGCAAGGCGGCGATCCGTGTCGCGACGCGGTGTGGTACAATCAGCACCAGATCGGTCGCCGCGACGGCCACAGCAGTCGTCAGGAGATTGGACACCAGCACCGGATCGCAATCTTGGAGGTGTAAATTGGCCAGATCATCATGTACCCGGCCGAAGCCATCCTTCGAATCCGAGCCAATGGCAGCGTGGCGCAGGGCAGCGAAGGTCTCGATCGTCCATTCCTGGGCCAGGGCTGGGTGGTCGCAACGTAGCAGGCAGGCGAAGCGGTCAGTATAGAGCCTGCGCCGAAAGAAGCCCGGTGGAGTGCCACCGGTCTGCCCAACGGCCAGATCGATCTCGCCTTGCTCAAGCCGCCGGAGCGCGCCTGTTAGAAACGAGCCGGTTACGATGTCGAGATTAGGCGCGTGCTCGCGCAGCAGGGGTAGGAGAGGCGGCAGCAAGATCAGGGCTTGATGGTCGGGTATCGCCATTATTGTCTTTGATCGCCTTTCCCCCTGGCGGTTCACCATCCCGCGGAGCGCATCCAACACCGGCGGCAGCATTTGGGCCAACCGTTCGGCCTGCGGCGTCGGGACCAAGCCGCTCGAGCCGCGAACCAAAAGATCGTCATTGAAAATGCCACGCAGCCGTGTCAACGCTCGGCTCATCGACGGTTGGCTCAAGCGCACGTGCCGAGCCGCATGCGTGCCGTTGCGGTGCTCCAGCAGCGCCTCAAGAGACAACAGTAAGTTTAGGTCAATGGAGGCCAGCATTTTCTGTTGCCGTGCGGCGCGAGCGCCCTCGACAACCAGTCGTGGCCGCTCACGCGTCTTTGAAGAAATCGGCCGACGGCAAGAGAGCTCACCCATGTCTTTTCCTCTTGTTTTAATATGGAATGTGCTCAAGCTAACGTCTTGAGATCTGGCGTGCGGTGTAGGTCGATGCTGCTTAGCACATCAACGATGTCGCCAACCGGGTTGGTCGACATATTCATACACGGGCTCTCGATCAGCGAAGCGATGACAGTCGAATGCTCGACACCGACGGACCCGGCGACCAGAGCCCTTATTGCGGATCGGCTCAACTAGTTTGACGAGTGGGCGCAGCCGCGAGTTCTTCGCTTGCCAGCACAATCGGCTACAATCCAACTGTAGTTGGTCGGCGGTCATCGCCATCGGGCTTACCATAGCACATTAACCAAGCCTCGCCGCGGCGAGGCCGGAATGCTGCCCTGATTCACTTGGTCGCGATCAGCCTCATACTGGCAAGTCCGCCGCCTCGAGTTTGGCGAGAAAGCCGCCGCACCATCGATAGACATCGTGGCCTTTGAGACTGTTCTTCATTGCGCTCCAACGGTCTTTCCGTTCCTCTGGTGACATGCGAAATGCCTTTTCCGTGGAGGCCGCCACAGCCTCTGGGTCATAGGGATTGACGAGCACCGCTCCCTCCAACTGGCCAGCGGCGCCGGCAAATTGCGAGAGCACGAGGAGCCCGGATTGCTTGGGTCTTGCGCAGCCACGTATTCCTTCGCCACCAGGTTCATGCCGTCGCGGAGCGGCGTCACTAGACCAACGCGTGCCATTCGGTAGAGGCCGGCCAGTTCCAGCGGGCCATGGGAACGATTGGTGTAGTGTACTGGTACCCAATCGATGGTTCCAAGTTCCCCATTGACACTTCCCACCAGTTCGGCGATGTGCTTTTGCAGCGCTAGATAGGCCGGTATTTCCCCGCGGGATTTCGGGGTAATCTGCAGCAGTAGCGTCTTGCGGACGCGATGACTGTTACGATCAAGGAAATGGCGAAACGCCACGATGCGCTGATCGATGCCCTTGGAATAATCCAATCGGTCGACACCAATGGCGACGTCACAGCCAGCAGTCTTCTTGTAAACTTCCTGCAGATCCCCGTCGCGCGTCGCTAGCTTTGCGAGGCTCTCGAACTTGGCCGTGTCGATACCGATTGGAAAAACCCCGCAGAGAAACTGTCGCCCTTTGACTAGGCAGCTACCGTCTTTCATGAGACGCCCTAGGTTTCGGCGGCTTAGACATTCGGCGAAGTTGTTAGATCGTCGTCGGTTTGAAAGCCGACAAGGTCATAGAACGAAAGCGCTTCCAGTAATTCTTCGCAGAGCGGCACGGTGGCGAGGATGTCCGCCGGCGGCCATGGTATGTGCAGGAAAAAGCCGATCCGGTTGCGGCAGCCGCGCTCGCGCAGTTCTTTCCCTAGAGGGATCAGGTGATAATCTTGCACCCATATGACGTCGTCCTCGCGGTGGAGCGGCATCAAAGACTCTGCGAAGAGTCGGTTGACGCGGTAGTATCCTGACTTTCTCGCGTCGTTGTATTCGGCGAGGTCGACACGGCAGTGGAAGACCGGCCAAAGAACCCTGTTGGCGAAGCCGTAGTAATATTCGTCCAGATCCTTCTCCGAGAGATCGGCAAGGGCATAGGTGATGCCGTTGGCCTCCTGCATCGTCGGTGACGCCTGTTTCTTCTCGGCTTTCACCTTCCCCGACCAGCCCATCCAAAGGCCGCCTCGTTGCTTGAGCGCGGCGTTCAGCGCAATGGCCATTCCGCCCGGGGGCAGTGACCCGTGCTCGTCGGGCAGCGCAACCCTGTTTGACACGATGACCAGTCTACGATCTCCACCGTCCCCACCGACACTCATAATGTTCTTCATGATCACTCCTGTTGCCTGCCAGCTTTTTGGCTTTGATCACAGCCAAGTTAGGGACGGTCACCAGGTGGGACAATCTCATTAGGCGTATGGCAGAATAGCGCACACAAATAGTACTAAGCGGGGCAGGAACTGAGCTCCGAAAGCTTCGGTTTTTCGATCATTTTTCTCCTGATTTAACTGAGAGCGTGGGCCGATTCCCTACGACCACTAGTGTGGCAGACCGGCGCCTCCGGGTTCGCGATGAGCGCATCATCCTACCAACTGTCCCAGAGCTTTGTCACCACGTCTACGAATTCGCCCGCGCTCTTGTAGCGGTAGGCGTGGGTTGGATGTCGGTCAAAGCCGAAACTCAACGCCGCGACCCTCCCATTGGCCAGACACGCTTTCATTGACTGCGATCGGCGCCTGGTGCGTCAAACTTGGTCGGGCTGACCGAACGGATTGCCTTCCTGCGCAAGCTGCAAATCGACTGCTTCATCTGACGGCATCGATCAACACCCGTGCCGTTGTGCCCTCGACGATCCTGAAGAAGCTCTCGGCATCACCGAAGGAAAGCCAACTGGCCAAAGCTCTTCGAGCCCGTCAAGAACAGCGCCTCGCGCGGAAGCGGGTCACAGGGTCGGGGGCATGTCGCGATGCGTTCGCAAATACTGCAGTGTTCTGCAAGTCAACAGCTCGTATATCGAGATGGCAGCGCCTCTCGGTAGCGCGGGTTCTGCCGGCCGCATCGACCGCCGCGCCTCCGCCAGATCGAGCGGCGTAGAGCCTCCAATATTGCGTTCGCGCCGCTGTCCTAGCCAGCGAAGGTCGTGTTCGTCATCCCCGCGGTTCGCGTGCACCCGCCGCTGGCCCTCATCTGATGCGCGCTTGGCCCTGCGGACAGCAGACAGCGAAGCCGCCATGGCCGCGAAAGTCTCGCAATGGCGGCTCGATTCCAAGTGCCGCCCGCCACTTTTGCGAGGTGATCCGCACAGGTGCCCGGCGTGGATCATGCCATCCATCCCTTGACCGCATCATTGCCATCGTCCTCCTTCAGCCGGCCGAGCCTCCCGGACGCCGGATCGACGGTCTGCGCTGTCTTACCGAGTTTCAGCCTTTGCTATCGCCTCCTGCCCTCCCTGCCGCGCACGCGGCGTAGGACTGTCACTCTACCCTGCTAGCATCGCCTCACTCACGCCGGAAAGAATGTCGTCAACGTCCATCCTGTGCGGCAAACGTCACAGCAATAAGACAGAACGCAGAAACGCCATAATGGCGTCCTGCCAAGCAATGAGCATCGAGGATGCCGAGGCCTCAGTCATCCATGAGTTCGATTCCTGCAAGCGGGCCGGCTCTTTAACCGGCCTTCCCTGGCGCTCGCGCGCCGGCAAGCTCCTGTCGGCTTTATGAAGTCGGTGACCGGCTTAAGGTTCCTGATTCCCGCACTGGGCATTTTTGCTGACCCGCTGAATTGGATCAGGCTACCCTAGCGACAAAAAGACTCGGCACAATCTGGGTGCCGGGTCTTTAAGGTCACATTCGTGATTGGGCAGGTGCTGTGACGCTTCTTGGCTACGCCCGCACGATTAACGAGCCGTTAACTGCGGGGATATCTCAGCTTCTATTCGGCGGCAAGAAGCCGGCGTTTTGGTTTCTCCCGGATCATTCGCGATTTAAATCAAATCCGCCTGTGGATATTGACGATTGCGCGACCATCACCTCGTAGACGGCTAATGCGGGCGGTAACTAAGAGGGTCATATGACTAGCTATTTTTCCGCCGCGCGAGTGCATTTAGATCGAGCGTATCATTACCTGCGTGGCGATGACCCGATGAGTCGGAGGGGGCGCGAAGCCTTGGATCTGCTAATTGAGGCGGTTGCCGTCGAAGAGCTCAAGCAGCCGCGACAAGACGCGGGGGTGCTAATGTTTCCGAATGGGCGCCGCTTCTGAGGCGATCTCTTGGTGGCCACCATGAACATGTGCGCAAACACCCTCAGTATACAGCCCGTCCCGGCATGAACCGAGTCGTGCAATCGAATGGGGCCCGAATCGTGTCGCTCACAACCACTCGAATTGAGCTGCCCAGGCTGAAGGTCGCATCATCTTCATCGGCGGCAGCTATTCCGGAATGGCCGCCGCCCTACAGGTTGCTCCGCGCCCGACGCCGGACTGCGGCGGAACCGTTTTGCCTGTCATCCGCATGGTTGCTGTCCCAGGACGGCGTCGATGCGGCCGAAATCGCGAACGGTTGCGTGAGCAGCTTTCGCGCTACGAGACGCTCGCCTGGTAGAACCGAACGGCCGAACGGGTGAGGGAGCCGCGACGCTTTCGGCGTCCTACTCGCCGACGGCGGAGGCCGTCGAGTTGTCTTTTCGCTACCGGCATTTCAGATACGCTGCCAAGGGTTAAGGGGCTGGCATGGGGCAAGACCCACTGCCGCTACTGTCTTGGCTATGAACTCGACCGGGGACGGCTCGGCGCGATTGTTACCAGATCCTGCTCGGTCCACCAGGCACTTCGTCTGCCCGAATGGGGAGGCGCCCGCTGCTTTGCCCTGCGGGACGAATGCCCATTTCCATAATCATTGCATATATCGGTGTTAGGAAGGTCCGAATCTGAAACGAAAACAAATCGGGCGAGGCTTGATCATGTCGACCGCTAGCCAAGGGAAATCGCCTGCACAGCTTTTCCGCCATCTATCGGCCAAGTGGCCTGCGGCGTTCAATCCAAAAGCGCCCAGGCCGCTCAAGATCGGCATTCATCATGAGATTCGCGTGCTTGACGGCGAACTGTCCGATGATGAATTGAGGAGAGCCCTGCTGGCCTATACCAGGATGGCCAAATATTTGGCGAGACTGGATGCCGGTGCCGCACGGGTCGATCTCGATGGCAAGACCGCCGGCGTGGTCTCGGATGCGGACGCGGCGACCGCCAAGGCTTTGCTTCGCGCCCGCAAGGACAAGCAAGAGTCCAACCAAACGCCGGAACCAAGGGTAGAGCCTCAAGCGCCACCCAACCCGAAACCGAAGCGACGTGCCGTGTTCGAGGCGAAGAATACGGCCGACAGCCCGACCGACATAGTCGTTGAGACGAAGCGTCGCCGGTCATTCCGAAGGCCGGTGGCTTGATCGCCGCTGACCGATGGGCTCGTGCCGACCGGAACAGCCCCTGAGGGTCGGAGCACATGGCGACGCCCTGTGCCGATCCGAATTGCCGCGAGTGCGCGAAAAACGGAGTGGTCGGTCATCCCTTCTTCGAGATGAGCGAAAGCCGGACGCTATTCCGATGGTCGTTCTGGCCACCGCTGCGACCGTTATCGTTCGGGATGGCAGTCACGTCGATGCCGGCCCCAGATTGACTGTGGCCGCTTCACGAGCCCACGCTGCTGTTTGGATCTGGACGACAAGCGGTCGCTGGTGCCTCATGCTCTCGGCGACTTGGGGGAGGTGCGAATATTATCTAGGCCGATCACACGGTTTTCGCCACCGCTCCCACATACTCTTGAACGGCTTTCGAATAAGCCACGACGGCAGCGGCCCTCCGCACCCCCCGGCCCGCGCTTTTGCCCTCTTGTCCCGCTTTCCCAGACGGCCATAGGGCCGGCGTTCGCGCCAAATATTTCCGGCCGGATCCGACTTCAAAGAAAAGGGCGGCATTGGTGCCGCCCTTTCCGTATCTGAAGGCTGATGGGCTGGATTAGAAATCCATGCCACCCATGCCGCCGCCGCCCATGCCGCCAGCCGACTCCTTCTTCGGAGCCTCCGCGATCATGGCTTCGGTGGTGACCAGCAGGCCGGCGACTGAGGCCGCGTCCTGGAGTGCCGTGCGCACGACCTTGACCGGATCGACGATACCCATGGCGATCATGTCGCCATATTCGCCGGTCTGGGCGTTGTAACCGAAGGTCGCGCTGTTGTTCTCGAGGATCTTGCCGGCAACGATTGATGCTTCCGCACCGGCGTTAGCCGCGATCTGACGGGCCGGAGCCTGCAGCGCGCGACGCACGATGGCGATGCCAGCGGTCTGGTCGGAGTTGGCGCCGACAGCCTTGATGCTCAGCGAAGCGCGCAGGAGTGCGACGCCGCCGCCGGGAACGATGCCTTCTTCGACGGCCGCGCGGGTCGCGTTGAGGGCGTCATCGACGCGGTCCTTCTTTTCCTTGACTTCGATCTCGGTCGCACCGCCGACGCGGATGACGGCAACGCCGCCCGCCAGCTTGGCGAGACGTTCCTGCAGCTTCTCCTTGTCATAGTCCGAGGTGGTCTCCTCGATCTGCTGCTTGATCTGGGCGACGCGGCCCTGGATCTCGGCCTTCTTGCCGGCGCCGTCGACGATGGTGGTGTTCTCCTTGGAGATCGACACCTTCTTGGCGCGGCCGAGCATGTTGAGGCCAACATTCTCGAGCTTGATGCCGAGGTCTTCGGAAATGACCTGGCCACCGGTGAGAATGGCGATGTCTTCCAGCATGGCCTTGCGGCGATCACCGAAGCCCGGCGCCTTGACTGCGGCGATCTTCAGGCCGCCACGCAGCTTGTTGACGACCAGCGTGGCCAGGGCCTCGCCTTCGACGTCTTCCGAGATGATGACCAGCGGCTTCGAGGTCTGCACGACAGCCTCGAGGATCGGCAGCATGGCCTGCAGATTGGAGAGCTTCTTCTCGTGGAGAAGGATGTAGGCGTCTTCCAGATCCGCAACCATCTTGTCGGCGTTGGTGACGAAGTAGGGCGAGAGATAGCCGCGGTCGAACTGCATGCCTTCGACGACTTCGAGTTCGGTCTCGGCGGTCTTGGCTTCCTCGACCGTGATGACGCCCTCGTTGCCGACCTTCTGCATCGCTTCGGCGATCATCGAGCCGACCGAAACGTCGCCATTGCCGGCGATGGTGCCGACCTGGGCAACCTCTTCCGAGGTCTTGATCTTCTTGGCGTTCTTGATCAGCGTCGCGACGACGTCGCTCACCGCGAGGTCGATGCCGCGCTTCAGGTCCATCGGGTTCATGCCGGCGGCAACCGCCTTGTGGCCTTCCTGGACGATCGACTGCGCCAGAACGGTCGCGGTCGTGGTGCCGTCGCCGGCGATGTCGTTGGTCTTCGAAGCAACTTCGCGGACCATCTGCGCGCCCATGTTCTCGAACTTGTCCTCAAGCTCGATTTCCTTGGCGACAGTGACGCCGTCCTTGGTGATGCGCGGTGCGCCGAACGACTTGTCGATGACGACGTTGCGGCCCTTGGGGCCGAGCGTGACCTTCACTGCGTCGGCGAGGATGTTGACGCCGCGCAGCATGCGCTCACGGGCATCGCGAGAAAATTTTACGTCTTTGGCAGCCATTTTTAGCTCCTGGCAGGGGCTTGAATTGAGCCCTAGGATTTAAGTGATGGTGAGGCCGATATTCAGCCGATGATGCCCATGATGTCGGATTCCTTCATGATCAGAAGGTCTTCGCCATTGAGCTTGACTTCGGTGCCCGACCACTTGCCGAACAGGATGCGATCGCCGGCCTTGACGTCCAGCGGGACGAGCTTGCCGGCTTCGTCGCGGGCGCCGGAACCAACGGCGATGATCTCGCCTTCCTGCGGCTTTTCCTTCGCCGTATCGGGGATGATGATCCCGCCGGCAGTCTTGGATTCGGATTCAACCCGGCGTACGACCACGCGGTCATGCAGCGGTCGGAAATTCGACTTTTCCATTTTCGGATTTTCCCTGGTGCGGATGTTGAGGGTTCTGTTAGCACTCGCCACAGGCGAGTGCTAACGCGGTAGTGAGGTAGTCTGTAAGCGGGTACTCGTCAAGACGGACGAGGGCAGGGCGAAAGCAAAAAGATGTCGGAAGGGGTGTCACGGATCGCATTGCCGAGGCTGAGCGCTTGGCGCGCGGCAGCCGCAGCTTTCGGCCTCGGTAGAACGACATCGGTAAAGCCACGGCCATTGCGAGATGGATCGAAATTTCATTCGGCAGGTACGACATCATCCTGCCTGCAAACAGATCCTTGCGTGCCGTCGAACTTGCCGCCCCCGCCGGTCGAGGTGACGATGTGATAGCTCAGGTCCACGTCCGCCTTTGATTGCTGGTGTGGGTCGGCGCCAGCTGCTGGCACCACCACAACCACGCCCCCCAATATGGTTGTCGCGCCGTTGACAGCGAGCCGATCGCTCTTGTTTGGGCCAATCTCGATATACAGTGCACTGCCCTTCTTGAACGTCACGTCCCCGTTCGACGTCAGCGTGCCGATCCCGTTACCGGGCGACACGCAACCGCCGCCACCGACTTCAATACCGCCGACCGTCCCCGTGCCTCCCAACCTGCCGGGCTTATTGACGATGACTTTCGAGGTGATCGAGCCGTCCACTATCAATAGCCCGTCATTGATCACGGTATCGCCCCTGTAGGTGCTGTGGCCGGTCAGCCGCAAGGTACCGGGGCCGGATTTGGTAAGGCCTCCCAGATAGCTGTTGGGCTCGGCAAGTCGCGCACTAAATGCAGACGCGCGTGCCTCATTGGCATTGAACTCGGCGACGCGATCCTGGGTGATCGCTTTCCGTATCGTGCCAAGGCTTGCTTTGCTGGTGCCGGTGAAGTCGAGGAACTGCGGCGCCAGCGGGATCTTCCTGTCGGGGAACGTGGCCGCGAACGCGTCGAAGAGATAGAGGAGGATCGGATTTTCACTCATTCCGCTTGGAGCCGGGAGGTCGTCTCCTTCGGAGGGGCCCTTCGC
>NZ_RZSW01000550.1:0-4117 GCF_003997375.1 Mesorhizobium sp. M5C.F.Ca.IN.020.29.1.1
GGCAAGAAGATCCCGCTCAACATCGACGGCGCCACTGCCGTCATCTATGGCGAGCTCGGCTTTCCACCGCCGCTGACACGCGGCCTTTTCGTGCTCTCGCGCTCGGTCGGCATATTGGCGCATGCGTGGGAACAGTCGCAACAGAGCGATCGCAACAAGGGACCACTGCCGCGCGAATGGCTGTGGGCCTATACCGGCACGCCGGTGCGGCCTTTTACTCAGGGAGATGGCGACTCCAAATGAGGCCTTGGTTCAGGTTCGCCAGCGGGCGCTGGATGGGGAACTTTCAAGTTCTTCAGCAGCGTTGAAAGATCGGGCTCGTCGATAAGCGCTGCTGCGTCTGCCAGCGTCAGCCATGCTCGATGCCGCCTTTTGGCTTCCTGCCAATTGGCCAGCTCCTCCGTCACCGCCAGCAGGTAGACGATGACGTCGACGCGGACGAAGCGGTTTGTCAGCCGCTTCCAGTAGGAATAGGTGCCGGCCGGCTGCTTCAGCGTCTTGCCGAGGACGCCGGCTTCCTCCTGCGCTTCGATGGTGGCTGCCTTGCGCCCACTCTTGCCCTTCATCGGCCAGCCCTTGGGCACGATAAAGCGCATTGTCGATATCGAGGTGACCAGCATCACCTCGACGTTGCCATGCTCGCTCAGCCGAAAAGGAATCGCCGCGACCTGACGGATCCGCTCGCCCTTCCTCGCCTTGCGTACAACCTTCTTCTTGGTGGCTGCCATTCCCGAGATCCAATCAGGGCAGTGCCCAAGCACAAAGGCACGTTGCGAAAATCAAAACCGCCTTTGATGCTACTTCAAGTGGAGCGGTATTCAAGGCTATAAGCCGGCTAAATAAATGAAAAGCGTCGGCTCATCAGCGGCAGGTGCTGATAAAGCGGCTGCCCGACCGCCGCAACTGGCACGTAGGCCTCATCTGCTGAATATCAGGCCGTTGCGGCGCGACCTCGCGATCCTGGGCACGGAACTGCTGTTGCTGCTGCTGGTATCGCTGCCGCCGCAGCCTGTTCTCCAGCATCTGCAATTCGTTTTGCAGGACCAGCGCGTTGCGGTTGGCGGGAGTGACGATCTGCGCGGAGATGGCCGCGTCCGACAGCATCGCTGTTGCCAGCATTGCCGACATGAAGATCATCGATGGGCGAAGCTGCGACATCCATTCATTCCCGCACCAAACTGGAGCCTCCAATTATATAGGGCATTTGCCCGGTGATGCCATGGCTAAAGCCTCGCGGGGCGGAATTGGCGGGTTGAGTTACCGGAACTCAAAGCCGGTCGACCCATGTAGTGCCGGGCAAGGGGATAAATCTCGAGATCGGCGACAAGAAATTGAGGGCATCCTGCAGCTCAGCACCTGTGAGACCGCCGGTTGCCTGGTGCCCGAGGCATTCAACGCGAAAATCACGCCGCTGCTCAGGGCCGCCACCATTTTTGAGAATTAATACGGTCGCGCTCAATACAGGCTAGCCGATCAGCTTCCCATCTCATTGGCCGGCTCCAGCGGCGCGCTTTCTCGAACCGCGGAACTCTCGGCCGATTGAGCGTTGTCCACCAGGATTATATTCAATCCACTTCGCGCAGACGATATCCGACGCCGGTTTCGGTGGTGATGTAACGCGGCTGGTCGGGCGTTTTCTCGATCTTTTGCCTGAGCTGCCGCACATAGACCCTGAGATACTGCACGTCGGTCGAATCGCCCCAGACCTGCCTCAAAAGAAACTGGTGGGTGAGAACCTTGCCGGCGTGCTGCACGAGGATGCGCAGGATGTCGTACTCCTTCGGCGAGAGCTTTATCTCCCTGCCCTCGATCGTGACGATGCGCTTCACCAGATCGACCGTGAGATCGCCGGTGTGGAAGACCGGCTTCTCACCCTGCTGCTGGAACTTGTGGCGGAGCGCCACGCGGACGCGCGCGACAAGCTCGTTCATGCCGAACGGCTTGATGACATAGTCGTCGGCGCCGAGCTCAAGTGCCGAGACGATGCCGGTCTCGTCGGTGCGGCTGGAGAGGATGACCACGGGAACATCCATGCCGTCATCCCGCCATTTGCGCAGCAATTCGTGGCCGTCCATGCCGGGCAGGCCGAGATCGAGCAGGATCAGGTCCGGCCTTTCCGTCTCCATGAGTTCGATCGCCGCCTTGGCGTTCGGCGCCTCGCTGATTGCATAGCCCTGGCTGCCAAGGCCGACGCGGAGCAGCTTGCGGATCGGCGGTTCGTCATCGACGACCAATATCCTGACGTCCAGGTTCGTCATGGCAGGTCATCCATGTCGGGTTCGTTCACATGTTGGTCTGCCGGTACCGGCATCCTGATGGTGAAAACCGCACCCGAGCGATCGGTCCTGTTGACCGCCGAAATCGTGCCGCCCATCGCCTCGATGAAGCCGCGGCAGATCGAGAGCCCGAGCCCGGTGCCGGCACGGACCTGATCGCCCTTGCGCACCCGGTGGAACGTGTCGAAAATGCGCTCCAGGTCCGCTGGCGGAATGCCTGGCCCCTCGTCCATGATCTGCACGATGACGGAACCATTGTCGGCCCAGCCCTGCAGGCGGATCGTCGAAGCTGGCGGCGCGTATTTAGCGGCATTGTCGAGGAGGTTGAACAGCGCCTGCTCGAACAGGACGGGATCGACCCTCAACATCGGCAAATCCGTGGGAATGTCCATTTCGGTCTTGTGTTCGCCGATGATTTTTCTGGCTCGATGCAAGGCGGTGCCGACAATATCGCCGACATAGTGGAATGCGTAGTTCGGCTCCATCGCACCGGATTCGATCTTGGTCATGTCGAGCAAATTGGCGATGAAGCGGTTCAGCCGTTCCGATTCGTCGAGCACGGTCGACAGCAGGTCCGCCCGGTCCGCTTCGGGAAGCGCCGGCGCAAATTCCCGCAAGGTACCGGCGGCGCCCATGATGGCGGCCAGCGGAGTTTTCAGATCATGGGAAATCGAGGTCAGCAGCGCCGAGCGCAGGCGGTCCGCCTCGGCCTCGAGCTTGGCCCGGTCGACGTCGGCAACAAGCTGGATGCGTTCGATGGCGACTGCCGCCTGATCGGCGAGGGCGTCGAGGAGGCGCTTCTGTTCGGGAGTCAGCAGCGGGCCTTGCTTGTCGTTGTCGAGGCCGACGACGCCGACAGCGGTGCGCCCGGTCCGCAGCGGAAGATATAGGCGTTTTGCCCCGGGAAGCGTATCGGCGCCACGGCCCGCAGCGCGATCGTGCTCCCAGGCCCAACGGGCGGCTGCGATGTCTGCCTCGGCCAGCGTGTCGTCAGGCGGATAGCCGGCCTTGACGGTGATCGAACCATTCTCCGGCAAAAGCAGCACCACGCGCAGCTTCAGCATCGAGGCAATCTGGAAGGCTGTGGCCCACAGTACGTCGTCCAGCGTGCCGGCGCCGGCGAGCTTCTTTGAGAAGAGATACATATCTTCCGTGGCGCGTGCCCGTGATCGGGCGGCGACCGCCTGCCGCTGCACACGCGCCGTCAGATTGCTGGCAATGACCGCAACAACCAGGAAGACAGCCAGCGCAACGATGCTCTCCGGATCGTGGATCGTCAGTGTGTAGCGTGGTTCCAGGAAGAAATAGTTGAAGGCAATGGCGCTGATGAGGCAGGCATACAAGGCCGGCCAGAGACCGCCGGTCACCGCCGACGTCAGGACCCCGATGAGAAAGATGATCGCCAGATTGCGGACATCGAGAAACTGGTGGAGAAGGAGGGCGAAGGCGAGCGAGCCAACAACATAGGCCGTGGCCTTGAGATAGGGCCAGATCTCGAATTGCCACTGCTCGTCCGCCGCCCTGACGGTCCTCGACGTCGCCTCGGCGTTGCGTTCGTTTCCCGAAATGACATGGACGCTGATGTCGCCGGCATTACGGATGAGATCATAAGTGAGCGAGCCTTCGATCAATTCCCGCCAGCGCGATCGGGTCGGCCTGCCGATCACGATATGGGTGAAGTTGTTCGCGGTCGCATGGCGAACGATGTCCTGCGCAACGTTCTGACCTGGAATGGTCGTTACCTCGGCGCCGAGCTGCTCGGCAAGGCGCAGCAGCGTCGCCAGCCGATCCTTGTCCTCCTCCGACATCGCGGCTGAACGAGGGGTATCGACATGAAGCGC
>NZ_RZSW01000551.1:0-4080 GCF_003997375.1 Mesorhizobium sp. M5C.F.Ca.IN.020.29.1.1
ACCTACACCCGCCCGGCCCTGCCCGATGACACACCGAACCCGTCGATCAGCGCTTCCGTTGCTTGCACATCACGAAATTGCGCCTGGATCTCGACGAGATGCCGGTAGTTTTCGTCTGTGGGATCGCTGGCGAGCGCCGCTTCCGCCTGTTTCAGCTCCTTATGTAAGGTGCGCGCGCTGCGCTGCAAGTGGAGCGCCTGGCTGAAGGCGTCGCGGGCATCGTCAAGTCCGGCTGTTTCCAGCGCCGGCCACTGCCGAGCCCGTTTGATCAGCGCCACCACGCGCGCCCAGATCTCGCCGCAGCCGGCCCGTTGGATCGTCGCGATCACCGCGTCGCGGTCGTTGGCCATGTCATGCGCCATCGCATCGAGGATCGCCGCATGCAGCCGCTTCAGATCGGTATTGGCGAGGTCGAGGAACTCGACATGTTCGAAATTCTCGTCGATCAGCGCCGGATGATTGACAAGAGCTGCGATGATCGTCGCCTCGCGCACCGACATCCCCTCACTGCCGCGCTTGACAAGCGCCGAGCGGCCGAGGCTTTCGGTGATCGCGGTGCGTCCGCCGGCATTGCCGCCGCGTGCGAACTGTCCGCCAGGAGCGGAGCCCTTGCCCTGAAAGCGCCCACCGGGCCGCGCATCTTGGCGCCCGCCTTGATAACCTTGGCGCGCGCTGCGCTGGGTGCCGAAAAAGCTTAGCACTCGCTCGCGCATTTCCTGTTGGTAGTGGTAGCGCAAGCTCTCATCACGGATGCGGCTGGTCAGTTCGCGCAGCGTCTTTTCCAGTTCCGCCCGCCGCTCCGGCGTGTCGAAGATGCCGCCGGCCGTTTCGCGCACCCACAAAAGGTCGGCGAGCGGCCGCGCCTCGGAAAGCACTGCGCGAAACGCGTCCGGCCCGTCGGCCTTGACCAGATCGTCGGGGTCCTTGCCTTCTGGCAGAAGCGCAAAGCGCACCGAGCGGCCTGCCTGAACCGCCGGCAGCGCCATGTCGGCGGCGCGCCATGCCGCCTTCAGTCCGGCCTGGTCGCCGTCGAAGCACAGCACCGGCTCGCCGGCCATGCGCCACAGGAGTTCGAGCTGGTTTTCGGTCAGCGCGGTGCCGAGCGGCGCGACGACATTCTCGAAACCGGCCTGCGCCAGCGCGATCACGTCCATATAGCCCTCGACGGCGATGACCGTGCCGCCCTTGGCCAGCGCCCCCTTTCCCAGTGCTTGGCGCGCACGGGCGAAATTGTAGAGCACATTGCCCTTGTGGAAGAGCTCGGTGTCGGGCGAATTCATGTATTTGGCGAGCGCATCGGCAGCCAGCGCCCGCCCGCCAAAGGCGATTATCTTGCCTCTGGAATCCGGGATCGGGAACATGATGCGGTCGCGGAACCAGTCGTAGGAGACCGGGACGTCGTCGCCGTGGCGCACCAGCCCGCATGCCTCGATATCGGCCTTGGGCACGCCGTTCGCGGCAAGATGCTCCTTCAGCGCGTTGCGGCTGTCGGGCGCATAGCCGAGCCGGAACGACTGCTGCGTTGCCGGTGTCAGCCCGCGGTCGCGCAGATAGGCGCGGGCTTTTGCGCCTTCCGGTCCCTGCAGCCGCTCCTGGAAGAAGGCAGTCGCCATTTCCATGATTTCGGTCAGGCTGGCGCGTTCCTTTTCGCGCCGTTCCTCCTGGGCATCGCGCACCGGCATCGGCACGCCCGCCATGTCGGCGATCTTCTCGACCGCTTCGGGAAAGCTCATCCCGTCGAGTTCGGTGAGAAACTTGAAGTGGTCGCCCGAAACCGAGCAGCCGAAGCAATGATAGCGGCCCTTCTTGTCCTCGCAATGGAAGGACGGGCTCTTCTCGCCATGGAAGGGGCAGCACGCCCAATAGTCGCCGCGCGGCGCGTTGGTCTTCTTCCTATCCCACGCCACGCGCTGGCCGATCACCGATGAAATCGGCACGCGGTCGCGTATCTCGTCGAGGAAGGCAGGTGGAAAGCGCATTGGGAACGGCTCGTTTGTCCTCCATATAATCACACCGGCGAAACCCGACGACTCCTAATGCGGACCATACCCGGTTTTCACAGGGCAAAAGAAGACGGCCGCTGCGGGCCGCCTTCTTTCCTATCCCGGCATAGTGCCGGTGGAAATTTGGACGATCAGTGCGCGTCGATCGCGCCGAAGATGATGCCGGAGACGACGCCGACCAGGAGATAGTCGTTGCCGACGCGGATCCATTCCTGGCCACGGCTCGGACGACGCAGGCCATAGTGGCGATAGTCGCGGATCGGCTGGTGGCGCTTCCAGCTGGAATATTTCTGGCCATTGCGCCAATGGTTCCTCTTCACGACGACTTTCTTCTTCACCGCGACGCGCTTCTTCACGTGCCTGTCCGGCTTCTTCCAGTCGACCTGGCTGTAGTTCGACTGGGGTGCATTTGGCGCGTTCAGCGGCGCTGCCTTGCCCTGCAGGGACGTGGCAGCCAGCATAGAGAGGGCGACTGCGGAAAGAATGATGCGTTTCATCACGGGGGTACTCCTTTGGTTGCCGATGCCCAAGCAATAGAGCCCGAAGAATGAACCGAAACTGAACACACGGATTACATTTTCGTAATGATTTCATGTATTTACGACAGCTAATTCAACACTCAGATCAAACCGGATTTGACGGGGTCGTCGGCACTCGACCGCGCCACCATCCAGAAGCCGGCCGGCAATGCAACCATTTTGCGATCCATCCATTTCCGACACACCCTGTCGCGCACCAATAGCCGGCCGAATTGGGCAAAATTTATTATCCGGCTAAAAGTAATCGGAGTAGTATCGACCTTTGCAATGTCCTTGATTCGCCCCCTCTTTTACCTCTGTGCCGCCACGGCGCCCGTATCGCTGTCGCCTGTCGGAATGCGAGTCTGACATGAGCGGTTCGGTCGTTTTGCTGGATCTTGCCGGCGCGGTGGCGCTGATGCTGTTTGCCACCCGCTTGGTGAAGACAGGTGTCGAGCGCGCCTATGGCGATGTGCTGCGCCACAAGCTGCGCGCGACCATGCGCAATCCTTTTATGGCGGTTCTGGCCGGCTGCGGCCTGGCGATCGCGCTGCAAAGCTCCACCGCCGTCACCTTGCTGGTCGGCTCCTTCGCCGGCGCCGGCATCGTCAGCGGCTTATCGGGCCAGCTTGCCGTGCGGGGCGCCGAGATCGGCTCGGCACTGGTGGTCAAGCTGCTCACCTTCGACCTGTCGCTGCTGGTGCCGGTCTGTCTTGTCGCCGGCACCGTCATGTTCATGGCCACCGAGCGGCGCGACTGGCGCCAGTTCGGCCGGATCCTGGTCGGCATCGGCCTGCTGGTGTTGTCGCTGGAGATGATCGGCCAGGCATCGGAGCCGCTGCGCCAGAGCACGCTGATGCCGGTCGTCGTCGATTACTTCTCCGGCGACCCGGTCACCGCCTATCTGCTGGCGGCGCTGGTCACCTGGCTGTTTCATTCCTCGATCGCCGCGGTGCTGCTGATGGTGACGCTCGCCGGCCGTGGCTTCATCCCGCCCGAACTGGGCATCGTGCTGGTGCTCGGCGTCAATCTGGGTTCGTCGATCATCGCGCCGCTGCTCACCCGCAATGCGGAGCGGGGGGTGCGTGTCGTACCGATCGGCAATCTCCTGATGCGCGGCATGGGCTCTCTAGCCATGCTGATCCTGTTCCTGTGGTTGAAGCCGCCGGTCGCCTTTCTCGGCGCCACCGTGCCCGACCAGATCGTCAACGCACATATCCTGTTCAACATTCTGATCCTGGTTGCCGGCCTGCCGCTGGCCGGCCTCGTCTACCGCGCTTCGGAAAAGATCGTGGCGCTCGGCACCAAACCGGCGCCGGCCGAAGCGCTCGACGTCGTCGAGCTGTCCGCGCTCAACGACAGCGCGCTGGATGTGCCGAGCCAGGCGCTGGCCAACGCCACCCGTGAGGTGGTGCGGGTCTGCGAGACGGTCGAGATCATGCTGAAGCGCATCATCGAGCTCTACGAGAGCGCCGACGCCGACAAGATCAAGGCGCTGGCCGCGCTCGACGACCGCGTCGACAAGAAGCACGCAGCGATAAAGCTCTATCTGGCCAAGG
>NZ_RZSW01000552.1:0-4073 GCF_003997375.1 Mesorhizobium sp. M5C.F.Ca.IN.020.29.1.1
AGCCGATGGTTCGCACCCTCACCAATGCTTTCGCCACCGGCCGCATCGCCCAGGCCTGGATGCTGACCGGTGTGCGTGGTGTCGGCAAGACGACGACGGCGCGCATTCTGGCGCGGGCGCTCAACTACAAGACCGCCACCGTCGACCAGCCTTCGGTCGACCTTGCCGTGCTGGGCGAGCATTGCCAAGCGATCATGGAAGGCCGCCATGTCGACGTCATCGAGATGGACGCCGCCTCGCATACCGGCATCGACGACATCAGAGACATCATCGAGCGCGTGCGTTACGCCCCGGTGTCGGCGCGCTACAAGGTCTACATCATCGATGAAGTGCACATGCTCTCGACCCAGGCCTTCAACGGCCTGCTGAAGACGCTGGAAGAGCCGCCGCCGCACGTCAAATTCATCTTCGCCACCACCGAAATCAGAAAAGTTCCGATCACCGTTCTGTCGCGTTGCCAGCGCTTCGACCTCAGGCGTATCGATGCTGGCACGCTGGTTGCACATCTGTCCTCGATCGCCGGCAAAGAAGGCATTGCGGTCGACGACGACGCACTGGCGATGATCGCCCGTGCGGCCGAAGGATCGGCGCGCGATTCGCTGTCCATTCTCGACCAGGCGATCGCCCATGGCAGCGGCGCTGTCAGCGCCGAAGCGGTACGCGCCATGCTCGGGCTCGCCGACCGCGCCCGCATTGTCGACCTGTTCGAACATGTCATGAAAGGCGATGTGGCGTCCGCACTGGCCGAGTTCCGCAACCAGTATGATACCGGCGCCGATCCGGCCACGGTGCTGACCGACTTGGCCGAGTTCAACCACCTCGTCACCCGGTTGCGCTTCGTGCCGACGGCCCTTGAGGACGCGTCGCTGTCGGAGGACGAGCGCCGGCGCGGCGCCGATTTCGCCAAGGCGCTGTCGGTCAGGGTGCTGTCGCGGACCTGGCAAATGCTGTTGAAAGGCATTCCCGAGGTGCAGTCCTCCAACCGGCCGGTCAGTGCCGCCGAAATGGTGCTGATCCGGCTGGCGCATGCCGCCGACCTGCCGACACTGGACGAGGCGCTGAAATCGCTGGAGAGCGGAGCGTCGGTGCCCAACGGCGCGCCACGCTCGAATGGTGCGCCCGCAAGCTCTGTCGTCGCAAATCCCGGCCCAGCAAGTCCCGGAAATGGCGGCGCCAGCGCTGTGGCGCAAACGCGGATGCCGACGGCCAATGGCGGCGCGCAGACCATGCGGCTGGTCGAACCCGCGGCGATGCCTGCAGCCTTCGTTCCGGAGCCGGTTGCGGATGCGCCGCCGGTGCCGGTGAAATCGCTGGCCGACATCGTCGCGCTTGCCGACGCCCAGCGCGACATGGCCTTCAAGGTGCTGGTGAAGCGCTGCGTGCGCCTGGTGCGCATCGTGCCCGGCCGCATCGACGTCAGCCTGACCGATGATGCGCCGAAGATGCTGCTCAACGACCTGACCGCCAAATTGCGCGCCTGGACCGGCCGCAGCTGGCTGGTGTCGCTGTCGAAGGAAGAGGGCGGCCAGACGCTGGCCGAGATGGAATCGACCAAACGTGAAAGCGCCCTCCTCGACGCCAAGAGCGACCCGACCGTCGCCGCCATCCTGGCGCGTTTTCCCGGCGCCAAGATCATCGACGTGCGCATTCCCGACGCACCGGAAGCCGATGCGGTGGAGGCAGAGGTTCCGATCGAGCCGGCGACAGACGAAGACGAAACCTAAAGCATGATCCCGAAAGTGGGAGCCGGTTTTCGGAGAAGATCATGCTCAACCAAAAGACACACGATCAATCGTAGAGGACCAAGCGATGAAAGATCTTCTCGGCCTGATGGGCAAGGCGAAAGAAATGCAGGCCAAGTTCCAGGCCATGCAGGACGAGATCGCCACGCTGGAAGCCACCGGACAGGCCGGCGGCGGCCTGGTCAGCGTGACGCTGACCGGCAAATTCGAGATGAAGGCGCTGAAGATCGACCCGTCTCTGTTCAAGGAGGAGGAGGTCGAGATTCTGGAGGATCTGCTTCTCGCCGCCCACAATGACGCAAGGGCCAAGGTCGAGCAGATGATGCAGGAAAAGACCCAGGCACTGACCGCAGGACTGCCGATACCGCCGGGAATGAAGCTGCCGTTCTAAGGTGTTGATAGCTATGCCGGTCGACTGAACCCATTGCTCGAGCCTTGGGGAAGGCTCCCTGTGGGTATCCTAGGATAGGACCCGGGATAGGACCCATGCCGTTATAGTGGCGTGGAGTGCTGTGCCGCGATTCGGCGGTCGCTTGCTCCACCGGTGTGTCCATTCGGCAACTCCGCGCACTTAATAACGCTTTAGCCATCTTTTTGCCTGAAAGTGTCTCATTCTTGCCGCAACCAGGGGCGGGCTGGCGACAGAATGAGGGGATATCTTTGATCGCGACCCGATGGAAGACGCCGTTGTTGCTCGGCGTCATCACCTCTCCGCTGTTCTTGACCGCTTGCAGTCAGACCACCTCGCACAGCCTGTCGGTGGCCAGCCTGACCGATGCCGTCAGATCCCGGCCTTACCGTCACACAGCGAAGGACAAGGAGTGCCTCCAGCGCGCGATGTTCTTCGAATCCAACCGGTCGAGCCGCGACGGCATGATTGCCGTCGGCACGGTGGTCATGAACCGGCTGCGCTCCGGCAAGCACGGCAACACCATCTGCCAGGTGGTTGGCGAGCGTGGCCAGTTTGCGCCGGGCGTGATGACACGGCGGATGAATTCGAAGGCGATGCCCGATGTCGAGGAAGCCGCCGAGGCGGTGCTCAGGGGCGAGCGCAAGGCCAAGCTGAAGAACACGATGTTCTTTCACACCGCCGGCCTGCGTTTCCCCTACAAGAACATGCACTACACCATGGTTGCCGGCGGCAACGCCTTCTATGAAAAGCGCGGCCGGAACTGGAAACCGTTGCCGGACGAGCCGACGGTCGCGGTGGCACAGTCCACGCCGCGGGGGTCGGCGCGCGCAGCGCCTGTGACGCTCGTGGCCTCCGCCGCTCCGGTCGCCAAGGCAAAATTCGCCAAGGCAACCTATGTGACCGCGGTCGCAACGCAACCGGCAAAGGCTACTCTAGAGAAGGCGACGCCAGAGAAGGCGACCCTTGTGGCGATGCAAGAGCCGATGCAGGAGCCGGACGCGGCCCGTTTTGGCGGCACTGCCGGTGCGCAACCTGTCACGTCATTCCCGGCGGCGCCGGCCGAGCCGACGATGTCGTTTGAATCGACGCCCGAGAACACCGACGCCATCGGCGCCATGATCGCCGGCCAGGGCCGGCCGCTGGAAGCCTACTGACGGCAGCAGCATCCTTACGCGTTGAATAGGCCGCTGCCCGCTGGAGTGTTCCAAAGCGTGCGGAAAAATCATAAACCGATGCGATGTCGAAGCGAATCGCCGGTCCCGAGATCGAACGCCTGATCCAGCTCCTGGCCAAGGTGCCGGGGCTTGGGCCGCGTTCGGCCAGGCGAGCAGCGCTTCACCTCATCAAGAAGAAGGAGCAGTTGCTGTCGCCGCTGGCCGCCGCCATGAGCGAGGCGGTCGACAAGGTGCGCATCTGCTCGACCTGCGGCAATGTCGATACGTCCGACCCCTGCATGATCTGCACCGATCCGCGCCGCGACGCCGGCACGCTTATCGTCGTCGAGGACGTGGCCGACCTGTGGGCGCTGGAGCGGGCGGCCGCCATGAATGTCCGCTATCACGTGCTCGGCGGCTCGCTGTCGCCACTCGACGGCATCGGCCCCGAGCAGCTCAACATCCGTTCACTGGTCGACCGTGTCGCCGACGGTGAGGTCAAGGAGGTGATCCTCGCCCTCAACGCCACGGTCGAGGGCCAGACCACCGCGCATTATCTCACCGATCAATTGTCCGGCTTCGATATCAAAGTAACGCGGCTGGCGCATGGCGTCCCGGTCGGCGGCGAACTCGACTATCTCGACGAAGGCACGCTGGCCGCCGCGCTGCGCTCGCGGACGGCGTTTTGACGTGGCTGGCGGGAAGGATGCTTCTGAGATGACTGCGAAGGAACGCTGCCCTTGCATACTCTACATTGTATTTCTG
>NZ_RZSW01000553.1:0-4070 GCF_003997375.1 Mesorhizobium sp. M5C.F.Ca.IN.020.29.1.1
CCTGCGTACCATTTCGACATAGGCTTCGAAGGTTTTCGGGTCGCCCATCACCTCGCCCATGCCGATCTTGCGGCTGCTGCCGCTGGGGATCAGATGCATGTCGACGATCACTTTCAGTCCGGCGCGATTGACCATGCGCGCCGAGTCCAGCACGCTGGCATAGAGCCCGTCGCGCAGCGCTAACGTCTCGCCGGACAGAAATGGCGACGGATCGACCGGCATGCGCAGGAAATCGAAGCCAGCCCTCTTCAGCGCCTTGAGGTCATCGTCATTGAGGAACTTGCGCCATTCCGGATAGGGCATTATCGCCTGCCGGTCGCTCCATTTTTCCTCGCCCGGCCAGGTCGTCCATTGGTCGAGATTGAGGCCGCGCTTCATCGAAAAGCTCGCCGCCTGGCCCGGCAGCACCAGCGCAGCCAGAACAAGCAGCGCCGCCATCAAGGCCTTGATCATCGCCGTCAACAGTGCCATCGGGTTCTTGCGCCAAGCCAGTGCGTGTCGCCCAAAACTGTGTAGCGGTTTTGGGACAACGACGCGCACGGAAACAACCACCTAAGCGCGTCGCGCTTTAGGTGCCCAGTCAGGCCCAAAAAGGAAAGCGCAATGGACGATCATGGTGAATCGGCGGCGCTCGGCGCCGGGCTTTCCGGCGCGCTGACGGAATTCGGCCATCGGCTGATGGCGCGGGTCTACTATGCCGACACCGATTTCTCCGGCGTCGTCTACCACGCGCGCTATCTCGAATTCTTCGAGCGCGGCCGCTCCGACTATCTCCGGCTTGCCGGCGTCCATCACACCGAGCTCGCCGAGGGCAAGCATGGCGAAAAAATAATCTGGGTGGTGCGGCGCATGGAGATCGACTTCCGCGGATCCGCCCGCATGGACGACATCTTGACCATCGAGACGCGCACCGAGGACATTTCGGGCGCCCGCATCTTCATGGCGCAGCAGCTGAAGCGCGGCGGCGAGGTGTTGGTCGAGGCGCGGGTCGAGGCGGCGATCATCGGCGAGAATGGCCGGCCAAGACGCTTTCCGAAGGAATGGATTGCAACCTTCATGCGCAAGACAAATCGGTAGTTCAAATCGGTAAGTTACTGACGCCGGTGATCCGCTGACGATGCCTGGGGGCTCGCCCAAGGCGCGGCAATGCGCCGCGCTGTACGTCCTAACCCATCCTTAACCATAACGGTTCATGAAGAGAGTGGTAAAGATTGGAGGAATCCAGCGCCTTCCTTTCACCAACATTTGCCCCGAAAAGGCCGCCAACGGTGCATTTTGGGGTTTTATGCCGCAAGCTTTGCGCGCGAACGGACCACAAGGGATGCCCATGGGCCAGCCGCCAGCCGTGCCCGGAAAATCTTAAGGACGTAACCATGGAAAATATCGCACTCGCCGAACCGGGCGCGCATTTGTCGATTTGGGCGCTGTTCATGCAGGCCGGCTGGGTGGTCAAGCTGGTCATGATCGGGCTGCTCTGCGCCTCGATCTGGACCTGGGCGATCATCGTCGACAAGCTCGTCGCCTATGGCCGCATGCGGCTCGCGCTCAATCGCTTCGAACAGGTGTTCTGGTCCGGGCAGTCGCTGGAGGAGCTCTACCGCACGCTCGCCGACCGCAAAACGACCGGCATGGGCGCCATCTTCGTCGCCGCCATGCGCGAATGGAAGAAGAGCTTCGAGAAGGGCGCGAAATCGCCGCTTGGCCTGCAGACCCGCATCGACAAGGCGATGGACCTGGCGCTGACCCGCGAAATGGAAAAGCTGGAAGGACGGCTTGGCTTTCTCGCCACCACCGGCTCGGCGGCGCCCTTCATCGGCCTGTTCGGCACAGTGATCGGCATCATGACCTCGTTCCAGGCGATCGCCGCATCCAAGAATACCAGCCTATCGGTGGTCGCACCCGGTATTGCCGAAGCGCTGCTGGCCACGGCAATAGGCCTGCTCGCGGCCATCCCCGCCGTCATCGCCTACAACAAGCTGTCGTCGGACGCGAGCAAGATCGCCGTGCGCATGGAAGGGTTCGCGGACGAGTTCTCCGCCATACTCTCGCGCCAAATCGATGAAAAAGTCGCGCAGAAGACCTGAGGAACAATCATGGGAATGTCGGTAGGCGCGGGTGGCGGGGGACGCGGTGGTCGCGGCCACAGGCGGCGCGGCCGCCATCACGCGATGATATCGGAAATCAACGTCACGCCGATGGTCGACGTGATGCTGGTGCTACTGATCATCTTCATGGTCGCCGCACCATTGCTGACGGTCGGCGTGCCGATCGACCTGCCGGACACGCAGGCCAAGGCGATGAATGTCGACACGCAGCCGATCACGGTCTCCATCAACTCCGCCGGCCAGATCTATCTCCAGGAGACCGAAATCCCGGTTGAGGAACTGGTGGCGAAGCTGCAGGCGATCTCGAAGACCGGCTATGACGAGCGCATCTTCATCCGCGGCGACAAGTCGACGGACTATGGCACCGCCATGAAGGTGATGGCCCGCATCTCGGCCGCCGGATACAAGAATATCGGCCTGGTTTCACTGCAGGAACAGGATCAATAGACGCAAGATGAGGACCGGCCTCACCACATCGGTGATCTTGCATACGGTCGTGATCGGCTTCGGCCTGTTCACGCTGTCGGCGCCGGCTGCATTGCCGGCGTCCGATGCCGAGTCGCTGGCGGTCGAAATCGTGCCGATGGAAGCGATCGCGCAGATACAGCAGGGCGACAAGAAGGCTGCGGTGAGTGAAAAGCCGGCGCCATTGCCTACCCAGCGCCCGGACATCGTGGCCGACGCGCAGACGGTCGGTGAGAACAGCGTCGATACCGACAAGCCGCCGACGCCGGAACCCAAGCCCCAGCCGGTCGATATGGCTGAGGCGCCGCCGCCCGCGCCGACGCCGAAAGAGAAGCCGAAGCCCGAGGATGTGCCGAAGCCGAAGGAACAGCCCAAGCCTGTTCCGGCGACGGAGGTCGCACCGGTCCCGCAGCCGAAGGAAGAGGTCAAGCCCGAGCCTGTCAAGCAGGCGGAGCCTAAGCCAACACCGGCCAAGGAGCCGGCGCCGACGCCGCCGCAGGACAAGACCGCCGCCATCGACCCGCAGCCTGAGGTCAAGCCGGACGCCGTCGCCGAAGCAATAGCGAAAGAGCAGCCCACCGAGACGACGCAGCTTCCGGACTCTGCACCTGCGCCGCAGGCGCGGCCGAAGCCGCAGCCGGCCCAGGCCGAAAGCGCCAAGGCGCCGGAGCGCAAGAACGCCGACAAGCCGGTCAAGGAGGCCTCGTCCAAGCCGAAGTCGGAAGACAAGCAGTTCAACGCCGACGAGATTTCCGCGTTGCTCGACAAGCGGAAGCCGTCCGGCGGCGGCGCCAAGCGTTCAACCCAGCAGGCATCGCTCGGCGGGGACAAGAATCAGGGCCAGAAGCTTTCAAGGTCGGAGCAGGGGGCGTTGGAGGCTCAGCTTGGTGGTTGCTGGACCCTGCCGGTAGGGCTCGAGGGTTCCGAGAATTTCATCGTCGTGGTCCGGTTCAACCTCGATGCCTCCGGCAAGCTGGACGGACGGCCATCTGTCGAAAAGTCGAGCGGAAGCCGCCCGTTCGACGAAAGTGCCGTTCGCGCGGTTCAGAAATGCGATGTGGCCGGCCTGCAGGTTCCCGCAGGCAAACAAGACATCTGGGCCGACGTGCGGGTCACGTTCGATCCGAGGGAGATGCTGGGCCTATAGGTCTGGCGCCCGTAGAATCATTGAAGAGAAGCGAGAAGACATGAAATCCATCCTCAAGCCGCTCCTGATGATCGTAGCGATGGCGCTGGGCATGACTGCCGCCGCCACCTTGCCGGCGCGGGCGCTCGTTGAGCTCAACGTCAACAAAGGCAATGTCGAGCCGCTGCCAATCGCCATCACCGATTTCCAGGGCGGCGATGCGTTGGGCGCGGAGATTTCCGGCATCGTCAGCGCAGACCTGAAACGCTCCGGCCTGTTCGCGCCGATCGACAAGAGCGCCTTCATCGAAAAGATCTCCAATCCGGATGCCACGCCCCGCTTCGAGGACTGGAAGGTGATCAATGCCCAGGCGC